>JAWOHF010000111.1:0-6595 GCA_046496285.1 Candidatus Aminicenantota bacterium | reverse complement strand
CGTGGATCTCGATGGGCAGGCCATGGCAGTCCCAACCGGGGACGTACGGGGCGTAGCGGCCGAGCATGGAGCTCGACTTGACGATGAAGTCCTTGAGGATCTTGTTGAGGGCCGTGCCCATATGGATGTGGCCGTTGGCGTAAGGCGGCCCGTCGTGGAGGATGAACACCGGGCGGCCGGCGCGTTTCCCGAGGATCTTTTCATAGAGACCTTCGGCCTCCCACGTGCGGATGATCTCGGGCTCCTTCTGGGCCAGCGAGGCTTTCATGGCGAAAGCGGTCTGGGGCAGGTTCAGCGTGCTCTTGACATCGGACTTATCGGCCATCGGGGTCTCCCAACTGTCGCATAGATCGGTCTATTATAGGACAACTCGGCCCGCTCCGCCACCCCGCGCATTGACTCAACTAATATGTAACCGAACGGGGGGTTGTTGAATCAAATAAAATGTAACCGAAATCCCTGAGCGGGAATGGGGACATGTACCGAAGGTACGTGTCCCCATTCTGTCTGCCGCAGGCGGCCCTCCGCCGCCGGCTCACTTCTTGATAAAGTGCGCCCCGCGGCTGACCGGGTTGCTCAGGGCAGCGAGGGTGATCATCAAAGCGACTTGGATCCCGTGCCGAAGGCTGACGATGGCCGGGTCGATGCGGGCCTCCCGGTAGAACTTCTCGATGCGGTGGCGGAGGTACTCGAGGTCGGACTTGGCCCGCTCCAGGCGCTTGCGGGTCCGGATGATGCCCGCGTAGTTCCACATCGTCGAGCGGATGGTCAGCCAATCCTGGTTGATCAGGGCCGGGTCAAAGTCCTCCACCTGTCTCGCGTGGTACCAGCGGTGGATGTCGGAGGCCCGGTATGGCCTGGTGTCGTCGAAACGGGCCGCGATGTCCAGGGCGGCCCGGGTCCCCCAGACGAGGCCCTCGAGCAGGGATGTCGAAGCCAGGCGGTTGGCGCCGTGGACGCCCGTGCAGGCGGCCTCGCCCACGGCGTAGAGCCCCTCGAGCGAGGTCCGCCCCTGTCCGTCGGCCAGGACCCCGCCGCAGATGTAGTGGGCGGCCGGGACGACCGGAATGGGCTCGCGGGTGATATCGATGCCCTCCTCGAGGCAGGTCCGGGTGATGGTCGGGAACCTCTTGCGAATGTCGACCTTGGCGTAGGAAGCCAGGTCGAGCAGGACGTAGTCGGAGTTGGTCTGGATCATCTCCTCGTAGATGGCCCGGGAGACCTCGTCCCGGGGCGCCAGCTCCCGTTCCGGCGTGTACTTCTCCATGAACGTCCGGCCGTCCTTGGTCTTCAGCCGGGCCCCCTCTCCCCTGACGGTCTCTGAGATCAGGAAGCCCTCTCCGTTGCTCCGGATGAGGGTCGTCGGGTGGAATTGCATATACTCCATGTTCCCGATCCGGGCCCCGGCGCGCAGGGCCATGGCGCAGCCAGAGCCGTCGGCTCCCGCCGGGTTGGACGTGTGGAGATAGACCGCTCCGCATCCGCCCGTGGCCAGGACCGTATAAGGCGCGAAAACACGCAGGACACGGCCCGTCCTGTTCTCCAAGACATAGGCGCCGATCGTCCGGGGTTCCCGATAGTAGGCAATGGGATCTTTCGAATGGTGGGGGACGGTCAGGAGGTCGACGGCCGTGTGGCCGGCGAGCAGCGTGACGCGCCGGTCCTTCTTCAGGGCCCGCAGGAAGCAGTCCTCGATCGTCCGCCCCGTCGCGTCTTCGACGTGAAGGATGCGGCGGCGGGAGTGCCCGGCCTCCTGGGCAAAGTCGAGGGCATCCGGCGCGCTCTGCGAGAAGGGGATCTTAAGGTCGCCAATGAGCGTCTTGCGGACGAGGGACGGCCCGTCCTTGACGAGAATGTCGACCGCCCGGGGGTCGTTGACGCCGTCGCCGGCCTCGATGATGTCGTCCTTCAGCAGCCGGGGAAGGTCGTCGGGGCCGAAGGAAACGATCCCGCCCTGAGCGTAGAACGTGTTGGATTCCCGCGGCTCTTCAGCCTTGGTGATGACCACGGTCCTGAGCCCGGACCGGGCCGCTTCGAAGGCCGCGCTGGCCCCGGCGATGCCGCAGCCGATGACCAGGACGTCGGCCCGGATATCGGATCCGCTCATCGTGACCTCAATTCAGGAACTCCAGACTGATGTCGACAGCCCGGACCGAATGGGTCAGGGCCCCGACGGAAATGTAATCGACCCCCGTTTCGGCGACGGCCCGGACCCGCTCCAAGGTCATGTTCCCGGAGGCCTCGAGCGGGACGCGCCCGGCGACCAGGGCCGCGGCCTCGCGCATCGTCTCAAGGGGCATGTTGTCGAGCATGATCATGTCGGCGCCGGAGGCCAGGGCTTCGCGGACCTGGCCGAGGTCGTTCGTTTCGACCTCGACGCGCATCCCGGGCTTCACGGCGGCCCGGGCCCGGCGCACGGCCTCGGCCAGGCTGCCGACATGGCGGAGATGGTTGTCCTTGATGAGGACCATGTCCGAGAGGCCCATCCGGTGGTTCTTCCCCCCTCCGGCGGCGACGGCGTATTTCTCGAGGAGGCGCAGGCCGGGGGTCGTCTTGCGGGTGTCGAGGATGCGGGTCCGCGTGCCCTGAACGGCGTCGACGAAACGCCGTGTGGCCGTGGCGATGCCCGACATCCTTTGGAGAAAGTTGAGGGCCGTCCTCTCGCCTTTGAGCAGGGCGACGGTCGGGCCTTTCAGCCGGGCCAAGGTGTCGCCCTTCTTGAACGGGCGGCCGTCCTGGGCCTCCTCGCCGAACTCGACGCGGGAATCGATCTTCTCGAACACCCGGCGAGCCACCGGCAGGCCGGCCAGGACGCCGTCCTCCTTGGCCAGGAGGACGGCCTCGGACACCGCTCCGGGCAGGATGACGCTTTCCGAGGTGACGTCGCCCGCGGGCATGTCCTCGCGGAGCGCCGCCTCGATGAGGACGTCGAAATCGTGGGCTTCCATGGCACGGGGAATTATAGGCCTTTCGCCCGACACCCGTCAAACCGCCCCCGGCCCGGGGACACGTACCGGTAGGTACGTGTCCCCGTTCCCGCTCCCCTCCAGCCCGAGCCGACGCATGGCCGACATTGCCCCAGGCCGGGAATTATGCCATGATGGCGCCGCGCCATGCGAACCGGAGCTTCGAAACCTAGGCTGACCGAGCCGGCCGTTCGCCCGGAGGCCGACCCCTTCGGCCTGTCCCCCGCCGACCTGCGCTCGGCCCTCGGTCTGGCCCTTTCGAGCGGCGGCGACTTCGCCGAGATCTTCATGGAGCGCCGGGTCTACGATTTCGTCAACATGGAAGATGATATCATCAAGGAATCGGCCGAATCGGTCAGCCTGGGCCTGGGCATCCGGGTCCTGGCCGGAGAACGGACAGGCTTCGCCTACACCAACGACCTGGCGTTCGACAAGGTCCGCAAGGCGGCCCGGACCGCCGCGGCCGTCGCTTCCGGCCGGCCCAAGGCGCCCCTTCCCCGGCCCCTGCGCGAGAAGAGGCTCGAGAAGACCGTTTATCGCGTCTCGGCCCCGGCCGACCGAGCCGGCCTGAAGAGGAAGATCGGGCTCGTCCAGCAGGCCTACGGCGCGGCCCAGAAATTCGACCGCCGCATCGTCAAAGTCAAGGCCTCCTTCCAGAACAGCCTCCAGCAGGTCCGCATCGCCAATTCCGAAGGCCTCCTCGTCCGGGACACGAGGCCCATGGTCAAGCTCGTCTGCGTCGCCATCTCCGAGAAGGGCGGCCAGCGGGAGTCGGGATACTGGGGAGGCGGCGGCCGCGTCGGCCTCGAGTATTTCCAGGACGGGTTGACGCCGCGGCGCATCGGCGAAGAGGCCGCCCGCGAAGCCCTGCTGCTGCTCGAGGCGGCCGACGCGCCCGCGGGCGAGATGCCCATCGTCCTGTCGCCCGGCCACAGCGGAGTCCTTATCCACGAGGCCGTCGGGCACCTCGTCGAGGCCGACTTCAACCGCAAGAAGACCTCCGTTTTCTGGAACAAGACGGGCCGGAGGGTCGGCTCCGAGCTGGTGACCATCCACGACGACCCGACCATCCCCGGCTATCGCGGGTCGTACAATATCGACGACGAGGGCACGGCGCCCCGCAAGACCCTGCTCATCGAAAAGGGCATCGTCAGGGGCTATCTCCAGGACCGCCTGTCGGCGAAGCTCATGAAGCTCCCCCTGACGGGGCACGGACGCCGCCAGGACTACAGCCACCCTCCCATCCCCCGGATGGCCAATACCTACATCGCCGCCGGGGAGGATGCCCCCGAAGACATCCTCCGGTCGGTCGACAAGGGATTCTACGTCGCGAGTCTTTCGGGAGGGCAGGTCGAGGACTCCGGCAAGTTCACGTTCTCGGTCAGCCTCGGGTACCTTATCGAGGAGGGGCGCCTGACGGCGCCGGTCAAACAGGCGACCCTCATCGGCTCGAACATCGAGATCTTGAAACGGGTCGACCGGGTCGGGGCGGACCTGGAATTCGGTCTTCAGACAGGGACCTGCAGCAAGGAGGGCCAGGACGTGCCGGTGACCGACGGCTGCCCGACCCTGCGGATCTCGAAGATGACGGTCGGAGGCCGGTCGTGAAGAGCGGTCGCTGGAGGACCGCCCCGGCGCTCGCGGAGCTCGCCGAGTCCCTCGTGTCCTACGCCGGGAAATGCGGCGCGGACGAGGTCGAGGTCTCGGTCGTCGACGGGGACGAATTCAACGTCGACGTCCGCAAGGGGAAGATCGAGCATCTCATCGAGGCGGGCTCGCGGGTCTGCGGCCTGCGGATCATCAAGGACAAGCGGACGGCCTTCGCCAGCTCGTCCGACCTCGACCCCGGCACCCTCCGCCGTCTCGTCCGGAACGCGGTCCGCCGGGCCGGGCTGGGACATCCCGATCCGTTCGCGGGGCTGGCCCCGCGGTCCAAGAAAACGGTGGAGGCGTCCGCGCTCCGGCTTTACGACCCGGACGTCGCCGGGCTCGACTCCAAGACCAAGATCAGGATGGCCCTCGAGACCGAGCGGATCGCCCTGAGCGACAAGCGGATCACGAACTCTCACGGGGCCGGCTTCGTTACCGACGTGGTCCGCTCCGTCCTGGCCAATTCGAACGGCTTCGTCGGCGAGTACCAACAGACCTTCTGCGGCCTCGGGGTCGGACTGCAGGCCGGGGACACGGACGGCCGGGTCGAGGACTCCTGGTCCTCGTCGAAGCGCCATTTACGGGACCTCGAAAGCCCGGAGGCGATCGCCCGCAAGGCCGTCGAGCGCACGGTCCGCCAGCTCAAGCCCCGCAAGGTCAGGACCCAGAACGTCCCGGTCATCTTCGAGCCCGCGCAGACGCCGTGGCTCATGGGGTTCCTGTTCTCCTGCGTTTCGGGGACGGCCGTCTATCAGAAGTCCTCGTTCCTCGCGGGAAAGCGGGGGCGGCGCATAGGGAACGGCCTGGTCACGGTCGTCGACGACGGCCTGCTCGCCGGCGAGCTCGGCTCGAGGCCGTTCGACTCGGACGGCGTCCCGTCGCAGAAGACCGTGGTCGTCGAGCGCGGCGTGCTCAAGAACTACCTGTGCAACACCTACGCGGCGCGCAAGCTCCGGCTGCGCTCCACGGGCAACGCCGACGGCAGCGGGGTCGGGCCCAATAATTTCTATCTTTTGCCCGGGGAGAGTCGGCCCGAGGACATCATCCGGTCGACGGAGAAGGGACTGGTCCTCATCCGGACCCTGGGGCACGGTCTCAATCCCGTCACCGGCGACATTTCGCGCGGCGCATTCGGCCTGTGGGTCGAGGGCGGCGAGATCGCCTACCCCGTCTCCGAGATCACGATCTCCGGGAACCTCGGCCGGGTCCTCGAGAGCATCGAGCTCGTCGGCAACGATCTCGAGTTCCTGAGCCCGGTGGCCGGCCCGACCGTCAAGGTCGCCGAGATGACCGTCGCCGGCCTTTAATTCGGGGACACAATACCCATTCCCTAATTCTTTTGCGAGATTGAGTCAGCGAGAAATTAGGGAATGGGTATTGTGTCCCTAAATTAGGCGAAGCGGACGACGCTCGAGAATGGCCGCTTCGGGACGTGGAGCCGGCCCTCGGCGTCCTTCCAATAGCGGCACGACTCGCCCATCTCCTCGGCCGTCGGCTCCTCGTCCGGGTAGCCCAGGGCCAGCACGCAGTCGATGCGGTACTCGGCGGGGACGCACAGGATGTCCCGGACCTTGTCCCGGTCCACGGACAGGAGCCAGCAGCTCCCGACGCCCTCGGCCAGGGCCGCCAGGATCATGTTCTCCATGGCTGCGCCGACGTCGTACTCGAACATCTTCTCCCGGACCCGGGTGTCGACCAGGGTCACGATGTAGGCCGCGGGCTCCTGGCCCGGTTTGGGATCCCCTTCGGGAGCGATATAGGCCGCCCATTTCAGGCAAGGGAAGATCTTCCCGCATGGCCCCTCGCTCTCGACGACCACGAACGCCAGGGGCTGCATGTTGGCCGCCGACGGGGCCACCCGCCCGGCGTCGACGATCCTTTCGAGGACCTCGCGCGGCACGGCCTGCGGCTTGAACCGCCGGATGGTCCTCCGCGAGACGATGAGTTCGTACAGGTCCTTTCCGTCCTGGCACATTACG
>JAWOHF010000110.1:0-2767 GCA_046496285.1 Candidatus Aminicenantota bacterium | reverse complement strand
GACAAGAAAGCCCTTCCCGGAGGGACGAGCTACGTCTTCCGGCGCGGAGGGTACGCCTTCCCGATGGGGCCGCTGTCGTTCAGCTTCCCCGGCCGGGTCCGGGAGCTGCTGGCCGAGGCCGGCATCGGCAGCCCGCCCGAATTCACGAAGAGCCGATTCGCGCTGCGGGCGCCAGGGCTGAGCCTGCTCATGTCCCAGCCCCTGGCCGGTCTCGAAAGCGAGCTGGCCGCCCGGTTTCCCGAAGAGAAGGCCGGACTCGCGGCTTTCTTCGCGGAGCTCAGGGAGATCAGCGCCGCGGCCGGCGACCTCGACCGCTGGCACCCGGGCTTCAGGCTGATCCCGGGCGCGGGAGGGGAGGCCGTGCCCGACGGCGGGACCGCCGGCGAGCGGATGCGCCGGGTGGCCGAGCTCTCCCGGACGCCGGGCGCGGAGCTGCTCGACCGGCTGGTCCGGGACGAGCGGCTGAGGAACTTCCTGGGCTCCATGGGCACGGAACGCCCCGCCATGTCGCTGCTCAACCTGGGGCTGATGTGGCGCATCATGGCCGAGGAAGGCATCTGGTTCCCTTCCTGCGGCATCCACGGCCTGGCCGACCTTCTTGTCGCCCGGATCCGGGCCGGGGGAGGCGAGGTCCGCCTCGGTACGGCCGTCCGCCGGATCCTCGTCCGGAACGGCCGGGCGGCGGGCGTCGTCACCGCGGACGGCCGAACCGAGGAGGCCCCCTGGGTCGTTTCGAACGCCGATTACAAGACGACTTTCCTGGAGCTCATCGACGCGGGCGACATCCCCTCCGTCGACCTTTCGCCCATCCGGGAAACCCCTTACACGGGCTCGGAGCTGTGCGTCTATCTCGGGCTTCGCCCGGACCGCGTCGACCTTTCGGCCCTCGAGACCGAGCACCTGTTCTTCCGGGCGGAGATCAAGAAAGGGGGGGGCCGTGAACTCGAGGACTTCGACGACCGCGAGATCGAGATCTGTCACTGGTCACGGAAGGCCCCCGATCTCGTTCCCTCGGGCCGGGCCGCCCTGGTCCTCAGGGCGGGCTTTCCCTACGGCCGTTTCGCTCCCCTGAGACTGGGAGAAAAAACGCGGCGGGAAGGCTACCGGGAGCTCAAGGCCCGCCTGGCGGGGCGCCTGGTGCGGGCGGCCGAGCGCGCCTGCCCGGGACTTTTACAAGCCGTCGAAACCATGGAAGCCGCGACGCCCGTGACCTACCAGGACTGGGGCGGCCGCTATGAGGGCTCCATCGCGGGGTGGACCTGGGGCCCGTCCGGGCCGGACGGGATGGCCCGCAAGCTCCTCGTGCGGACCGGGGTCGACGGCCTGCTGGCCGTGGGCGCCTATGCCGCGACGGAGCTCTTCCTGGGCGGCGTGCCCACAGCTCTCACGACGGGCGGCCTGGCCGCCGACCTCGTCCTCGGCTCTACTTGAGCGCGTCCTGAACGGGGGCGATGTCGTCGATGATCCACATCCCCCGTCCGTTGGTGGCGATGACCAGGGCGTTGTCCCGCGGATGGATGGCGATGTCCCAGACGTAGTTCGTCGGCAGCCCGACTCCGAGCACGTTCCAGGTCTTGCCGCCGTCCAGGGTCACGTAGACCCCGGTGTCCGTTCCGGCGTAGAGGATGCCCGCTTTCTTGGGGTCCTCCCGGACGACGTTGACCGGCCCTCCGGGGATATTGGCCGCGATGCTCACCCAGGTCTTGCCGTAGTCGGTCGACTTGAAGAGGTAGGGGTTGAAGTCGTCGTCGTGGCGGCCGACGAGAGTGACGTAGGCCGTGGCCGCGTCGTACTTGGAGGCGACGATCTTCCAGACGTGCTTGTTGAACGGCAGGCCCGCGGTGATCTCGGTCCAATTCTCGCCGCCGTTGCGGGTCACCCAGGCCCGGCCGTCGTCGGTCCCGGCGTAGAGGACGCCGAATTTGAATGGGGACTCGTCAATGGCCGTGATCGTGGCGAAGGGGATGGCGTAGGGCCACTTGCCCTGCTGGGCCGGGTTGTTATAGGTCAGGTCGGGGCTGATGCGGTCCCAGCTGTCGCCGCGGTTCATGGACCGATACACGTATTGGAAGCCGTGGTAGACGACCTGGGGGTTGTGCGGAGAGAGAGCCAGACCCGCCAGCCACTGGCCGCGGTGTTCCGCCTCGCCTTCGGCCGTCTTGGGGAAGATCCGGGTCGCGGTCCACCGCCCGTCCTTGAACTCGGCCCGCTCGAGCCGGCCGTAGAACGACGAAGAATAGACGGTGTTCGGGTCGGTCGGGTCGATGGCGTGGAGCGTGCCCTCGCCGCCCGGGGCGGTCTCCCACCTGGGCTGCATCGCGGCCATCCCGCGCCGGCCCGTCTGGGCCCCGGCCCCGCCCCGGAGGAGCGGGATCTGGCCGCGGTACGAGCCCTGGTCCTGGACCGAGCCGTAGGCCCAGAACGGCGTCGAATTGTCGAGCGAGACGTTGTAGAACTGGACGCTCGGGATGCCCTTGTGGAAGTCCCGCCACGTCTTGCCGCCGTCGTAGGAGACGTTGGCCCCGCCGTCGTTGACGTTGATGAGGTGGGCGGAGTCGTTGGGGTCGATCCACAGCCCGTGGTGGTCGCCGTGCAGGCCCTCCCAGTAGAGATTGGAGAAGGTCTTGCCGCCGTCGGTCGATTTGGCCAGGCCCAGCCCCATGATGTAGACGGTGTTCTCGTCGTTGGGGTCGACCCGGATCTGGCCGAAGACCCATCCGTAGGTGCCGCCGAAGCGCTCGAAGTATTCCGTCGCCGGGTTGGCCTT
>JAWOHF010000095.1:0-3918 GCA_046496285.1 Candidatus Aminicenantota bacterium | reverse complement strand
AAACGGCGAAGACGATCCACAGGATGCCGATGACCTTGACGTGGTCCTGGATGTCCTAGGCTTCCGCGCCGTAGCGCCCGGCCGAGCCGAGCACCTCTTGGTTCTTCCTCTTGTACATCTCGATGAGCGCGGAGCGGGCCGGCCCCAGGTACTTGCGGGGGTCGAACTCGCCCGGCGAATCGACGAAGATCTTGCGGACGGTGGCCGTCATGACCATCCGGCCGTCCGTGTCGATGTTGATCTTGCAGACGGCCGAGCGAGCCGCTTTCCGGAGCTGCTCCTCGGGCACTCCGACGGCGTCCTTCATCTTTCCGCCGTGGGCGTTGATGGTCGTAACCGCCTCCTGGATGACCGAGGAGGCGCCGTGGAGCACGATGGGGAAGCCCGGTAGCTTTTTCTCGATCTCCTCGAGGATGTCGAACCGCAGCGGCGGCGGGACGAGAATGCCGCGCTCGTCGCGCGTGCACTGCTCGGGCTTGAACTTGTAGGCCCCGTGCGAGGTCCCGATCGATATGGCCAGCGAATCGCACCCGGTCCGCTTGACGAAATCGACGACCTCGTCAGGCCGGGTGTAGGTCGACTTCTCGGCCTTGACGTCGTCCTCGATCCCGGCCAGGACCCCGAGTTCGCCTTCGACCGAAACGTCGCGCTCCCGGGCGTAGGCCACGACCTGCTGGGTCAGCTCGACGTTCTTGTCATAGGTCAGGCCCGAGCCGTCGATCATGACCGACGAGAAGCCGTTGTCGATGCACGACTTGGCCAGGTCGAAGGTGTCGCCGTGGTCGAGGTGGAGGGTGATGGGGATGGCCTTGTCGAAGCCTTTGGCCTTTTCCATCTCGCGGGCCATCTGGACCGCGCCCTCGGCCATGTACCGCAGGAGCGTCTGATCGGCGTACTTGCGGGCCCCGCTCGAGATCTGCAGGATGACCGGCGAGCGCGTCTCGACGCAGGCCGTGATGATGGCCTGGAGCTGTTCCATGTTGTTGAAGTTGTAGGCCGGCACGGCGTACTGCCCGGCGAAGGCCCGCCGGAACATGTCGCGCGTGTTCTCGAGACCAAGATCCTTGTACGAAACTGGCATAGAAAACCTCCTCGGGGCCCGGCCGCCCGCCGATCCCCTCCTTAAGTTGAGTAAAACCCTTCCTCATCATAATAGAAGGGGGGAGGCGGGTCAACCGCCTTGTCTTTTCGGCGACCCTCTGGTATAAACGCAGCGAGATGAGAACATACCACAGACTCCTTCCGGCCCTCGTTTGCGTGCTTTTCCTGACCGTCGCGGCCGCGGCCCAGGTCCGCGTCGAGTTTCGGACGACGGACGGAACTCCCACCCTTTTCGCCGGCGGCCAGCCGATCGCGACGCTCCTCCCGTTCAGCGCCGACGGTTTCGCCGTCGCCGACGAGGTCCGCGAGGTCCAGCCAGGCCTCTTCGAGTGGACCCGGACCTTCACCTACAACGGCCAAGAATACGTCCGCCCGGCCCGGCTGACCATGGAGGTCGAGACCCGCTATCAATCGCTCTACAGCCTCATCCCGGCCGTGATGTACGACGGGAACACGTGGGGCACGGGCCTCGAGCCCAAGGGCTTCGTCACGGACGGCCGGCCCTGGGTCTTCGCCTTCCACAGGACGTCCATCCCCGGCGCGACCTATTCCGAGTCCGAAAGATGGTCGGTCGGGCTGTTCAGCCGCCCGGGCCAGATGCCCGGTGGATTCTCCTGCTACCTCGACCCGCGCGAGGACCGGACGATCCACGGCCTTGTCTGGCCCGAGGAGGAAACGCCCAAGGTCTACGCCTATCGGGACCTCTACCAGGAGGCCTATCGCGAGGACCTGCGCGTCTCGCGCGGGCAGACGATCGCGCTCAAGGCCTGGATCGTCGCCGGCCCGGTCGCGACGCCGAAGCACGGCTGGCACGAGCTCGTCGACGCCGCCTGGCTGCTCAACGCCAGACCCGTTTCGCCGCGGTGGGACCCGGAGATCCTGTGGGACCTCGGCGTCGAATTCGCCAAGGAGAGCCTGTGGGCGGAGGAGAAGAGCTTCAAGGGGTTCTCGATCGGCCTGCGATGGGACGGCGCCAGGTGGGCCCAGCGCCAGACCCGGAAATACGAGATCGGCTGGGCCGGCCAGAACGCTTCGCTGGCCAATTCGCTCCTCGCCGACTACCTGAAGACAGGGGAGAAGGACTCCCTCGACAAGGGCATCGCCTGCCTCGACGCCTGGGTCCGAAACGCCCGGCTCCGGAACGGCCTTTTCCGCGGCCAATTCGACTACATCCTCGGGCTCGGCGACCCCAAGACCGAGGTCCAGGACGCCTGCAACCTGGGCAACGCCGCGCAGGGCTTCTTCGAGGCCTTCGAGCTGGCCGCGAAATGCAAGCTCCAGAAGCCGGACTATAAGGCCGCGGCCATGGGCATCTGCGATTTCGCCCTCAAGGCCATGCGGGCCGACGGGCGCATCGGCAAGGCCTGGACGAACGACGGTAAGGTCGTCGACCCGGAGGGAACGATCGGCGCCTTTCTCGTGCCGCCGCTGATCACCGCCTACCGCGTGACCCGCGACAGGAAATTCCTCGACGGGGCCGAAAGGGCCTTCGCGTATTACATCGGGGGTTTCCTGAAGGACGGCTTCACTACCGCCGGGGCCCTCGACACCCACTGCATCGACAAGGAGTCGGCGACGCCGCTGCTCAAAGCCGCGCTCGATCTCCACGACATCACCGACCAGGAGAAATACCTCCGCTGGGCCGAGGACGTGTCCTACTACATCGCCACGTGGCAATGGCATTACACGGTGCCCTACGCCGAAGGCACGGTCCTGCGCGAGATGGGCTACGACACGTTCGGCGGGACCGCCGTCTCGACCCAGCACCACCACCTGGACCCGTTCGCCCTGGTCATCGTCAACGACTGGCTCAAGCTCGCCCAATTGACGAGGAAGGCGAGCTGGAGAGAGCGGGCCCTGGCCGCCTGGGCCAACGGCTCGATCGGCATCTCCGACGGCGACCTGGTCGTCATGGGCAAGCGGCGCCCGGCCGGCAGCCAGGACGAAGGCTTTCTCCAAACCCGCTGGCTCCATCCGTTCTCGGTCAGCCAGTGGCTCGTGTCCTGGCCGACGGCCTTCCGGCTGGAGACGCTGAGGGCGACCCCGAACTGGCTGCCCTTCTACCGGGAATGAGAGGGGCGGCGGGCGCGGTGAGGAGGGCGAGGTGCGGCTGAAACTCGCTTACGGCAAGGACGGGTTGCCGCTCGAGCTCGACGATTCCCTGAACGTCACGGTCGTCGAGCCGGCGTTCGTCCCGGCCCTGCCCGACGCGTCGGCCGCGGTGCGGGAGGCACTGAAGAGGCCCATCGGATCGCCGCCCCTCCGCGAACTCGTGAGGCACGGCATGCGCGTCGGCGTCGTTTTCAGCGACATCACCCGGCCGGCCCCGAACCCGCTCCTGCTCGGGGCCGTGCTCGAGGTGCTGGATGCGGTGCCGGGCGTCGAGGTGACGCTGTTCAACGCGTTAGGAACCCACCGGCCGAACACCGAAGCCGAGCTCAGGGCCATGCTCGGGGACCGGATCTTCGAGAGCCGGCACGTCGTCCAGAACGACTCGTTCGACCCGGCCACCCAGGTCCGGGCCGGGGTGACCTCGAAGGGTCACGAGACCTGGCTCAACGCCGAGCTCATGGCCTGCGACCTCAAGGTCCTGACGGGGTTCATCGAGCCGCATCTTTTCGCCGGATTTTCGGGCGGGGGCAAGGCCGTCATCGTGACCGAACGCACACAGGAAATCGGAATCAGAAAAGCACTTGGTGCAACGAGAATGGCCATCAGGCACCAGTTTCTCTCAGAGGCAATCATAATCTGCCAGATAGGAGGGTTACTTGGTATTGTGCTTGGCATACTTGCCGGCAATGGGATTTCATTGCTGAT
>JAWOHF010000136.1:0-2703 GCA_046496285.1 Candidatus Aminicenantota bacterium | reverse complement strand
GCGTGCTTGATCCGGCGGTAATGCTCGGTCTTGAACTCGTTGTCCGGCGTGTTGGGGGTCGGGTCCCGCTGCTTCCAGAAGGCCTCGATGAAGATATCGCGCTCCCGGTTGCTCCGCAGCTGGAGGAAGACGTCCCGCTCTTTCTGGGTGATGATGAAGACGACCTCCTCCTCCATCCAGAGCCGGTACTTGGGCTCGAGGTCCTTGGGGGAAAGGGGTTTTTGGGAGGCCGGGCCGGCCGTCGAGGCCGCCAGCAGGAAAAAGGCCGAAAGGCAGAGAACGAAGAGCTTCTTCACGTTTCTATCATAGCCCTTCCCAAGGCCGTTTGCAACAGGTCCCCGCCGCCGGGACCGCCGCTTCCTTGACAAGGAAAGGAAGCCGCCCCTATACTGCCGCATAGAGTGAACTGATGCTGACCGGCGAGCGCGACGAGATCGACCCCGACAGGTTCGTTGAAGATGGGAGAGGATCTCGGAACCTGACTTTCTGGCCGGCCCTCCTGATCCTGGCCGCCGGGATCATCATTCCATCGGCTTCCGGCCAATCCGTTCAGAAGGAGTTGCAGGAGCTCGGACGTCCCCTCCGCTACGAGGTCAGCGTCACTCTCAAGCTCATCCAGGTCTCCGTGGTCGACAAAAAGGGCCGTCCGGTGCGGGACCTGGCCCGGGAGAACTTCCGGGTGACCGACAACGGCCGGCCGGTCGAGATCACGGCCTTCGAAAGGCACTCGATCAGGCCCGCCCCGGAAAAAAAGGCTTCCGCGCCCCAAACCGCCGGGCCGGCCGCGGCCGCCGTCCCCGCCATGAACCGCAAGCTCTTCTTTTTCTTCGATTTCGCCTTCAACAACCCGCGGGGGATCGGCAAAGCCAAGGAGGCCGCCCTGGAATTCCTGGATACCAAGGTGGGACCGGAGGACGAGACCGCCGTCCTGACCTACTCGATGGTCCAAGGCTTGCGGGTCCGCGAATATCTGACCCGGGACCACGGCAAGACCCGGGAAACGATCGAGGCCATCGACCGGAAGGCGGCCTCCGGCCGGGCCAGCGAGATCGAAGAGAAGTACTGGCGGGAATCCGTCGAGACCCTGCCGCAGGAGCAGCGCTCCTCCTCGCGCTTCAACTGGGAGCGCCAGGAAGCCAAGGCCATCGCCCAGAACTTCATCCTCCGGCTGACCGACCTGGCCAAGGCCCTCCGCTACGTCCCGGGCCGGAAGGATTTCCTGATGTTCTCGAGCGGTGTCCCGAGCTCCATGATCTACGGCGCTCAAGCCGGCAGCGCCGCCGCGGGCCGGACGAGGTTCGACGCGGGCGACAACGTTCTCCGCGGGCACAGCGAATCCCTTCTCCGGGAATTCGCCGCCTCGGATTGCACCTTCTACACCTTCGACACTCGGGAATCGGCCAAGGTCGCCTCTCTGTTCGCCTACGACGAGCAGACCTTCGCCTCGGGGACCCGGGACCTTTTCTCCAGCTCGGGGGTCTTCGCGGACTACAACAGCATCTTCAAGGACGAGCAGCTGACCGGCCGGAGCTCCCTTCAGCGCCTGTCTTACACGACGGGGGGAGCTTATTTCGGGAACATCGACACCTACGACCGCAGCCTCGACCGGCTCCAGGACCTGACCGGGACCTACTACGTCCTCGGCTTCTCCGTCACCGAGAAACAGGACGGGGTTTTCCACGAGGTCCGGGTCGAGGTCGATCGCAAGGGCCTCGAGGTCCGCGGCGCGGGCGGGTACTTCGATCCCAAGCCCTTCCGGGAGTTCACCGAGCTAGAGAAGAAGCTCCACCTGTTCGACCTGGCCATGAACGAGCGGGCCTTCTCCCGGCTGCCCGAGGAGTTCCCCATGAAGGTCCTGCCGGTCTCCTTGTCGGATGATTCAGGGCTGATCCTCCTGGGCCGGGTACCGAGCAACCTCGCGGATAAGCTCGCCGGCGGGGCGCTCGAGCTCATCTCCCTCGTTCTGGACGATGAGGACAACATCTTCGACATGCAACGCGTCGAAGCCCCGGGCATGGGGCCGGGGGCCTTTCTGTTCCGGTTCGGCGCACACGCCGGACCGGGGGTCTACAGATGCCGCCTGGTGATCCGGAACACGGTCACGGGGGCGGCCGCCGTCTCCTCGGCGGCCCGGACGGCCATCGAGACCGGGACTGGGGAGCTTCGGGCCCAGCCGATCGCTCTGTTCGCCTCCCGCCGGGAGGTCGTCCACCGGCTGACGGCACCGGGCCCGCGCTCGGCCGGGCCGCTCGTGAGCGCGGGACTCTATCCCCTGGATTCCGACGACTTAGTCCCGGTCATGGATGAGATCGGGGCGGGGCGGGAGCTGACGGCCGTTGTCCCCTGCGAGGTCACGACGGGGCCCGGCCCGGACCTGACCGTCAACGCTCAACTGGTCGACTCGGCCAAGGGCCAAAAGGTCCCGGTCCCCTTCTTCCTCAAGGGCCGCGAGCGCCGGGATTCCGTCCAGGTCATTCACGTGGGCATCCCCGCAGGATCCTTGGGGCCCGGGAGCTATGTTCTCTATGTCTATCTGCAGGATCCCGCTTCCGGGGCCAGGACCCACGCACGGATCGCCCTGAACCTCACGGCCGACTGATCGTCTCACGAGAGCCCGATATCCATTGACAGGATGAAGGAGCTCGCAGAGATGAACCTTCCGTATATTAAAGGACAGTTCTTTGATACCAAATCTGAAAAGTA
>JAWOHF010000051.1:0-11525 GCA_046496285.1 Candidatus Aminicenantota bacterium | reverse complement strand
TCGGCCAGGGCCCCGGGCAGGAGGACGATCGGATTGACGCTGCCCATTTCGGCGTAAACGGGAATAGGGTCGGGGCGGGCCGCGGCGGCATCATAAATGGCCCGGCCGGCCCGCAGCGACCCGGTGAAGCCGACCGCGGCGATGCCTGGGTGCTCGACGAGCGCCCGGCCCATCTCGGCCCGGTCGCCTTGGAGGAGAGAGAAAAATCCGGGCTGGAATGCTTGGGAGCGGATCGCGCTGTTGACGGCCCGGGCAAAAAGCTCCGAGGTGGACGGATATCCGGGGTGGGCCTTGACGACGACCGGACAGCCGGCGGCGATCGCGGAGGCGGTGTCGCCGCCGGCCGGGCCGAAGGCGAACGGGAAGTTGCCGGCCGGGAACACGGCCACGGGGCCGATAGGGAAAAGCATCTTGCGGATATCGGGCCGGGATGCGGGCTTTCTGTCCGGCCGGGCCGTGTCGATGACGGCCTCGACGTAGGAGCCCTCGCGGAGAAGGGCCGCGAACATGAGAAGCTGCCCGATGGTCCGGTCGCGCTCGCCGCTGAGCCGCGGGATCCCGAGCCCGGTCTCGCGGTCGGCCGTCTCGAGGAGCTCCTGTCCCAAGGACTCGATCTCCAGGGCCACGGCTTCGAGGAACGTCGCCAGCCGGGAGGCGGGGAATTGCCGGGCGCAGTCGTAGGCTGCGCGGGCCGCCCGGGCGGCCCGGTCGATCTCTCCGGCGGTGGCGTTCGGGTACGCGGGCTCGAGAGCCGTGCCCGTCCTCGGGTCGAACCCGGCGAAGGTCAACGTTCCGTCACGACTGGGCTGCCCCGCGATCCACTGAGTGCCCGGGGCTCTGGTGTTCGGGCTCATTCCTTCCTCCGGCCGCGGGTCGGGCCCGGCCCGGCGATCCGCCCGGCCGCTAAAGGATCGGCCAGGATCTGGGCAGGAAGACCTGCTCGTAGAGGGCCATGGCGAAGCGGTCGGTCATGCCGGCGATGAAGTCGCCGGCCCGGACGACGACCGGGTCGCCCGCCGGGTAGCTCTTGACGTAGTCTCCGGGGTTCTCCATGACGTAGGCGAAGAGGTCGTTGATGATCTTCTCGGTCTTGCGCAGCTCCTCGCGGGCCGCGGAGTTGAAGTAGACGTTCTTGTAGAGGAACTCGCGGAGCTCGAGGACGGGCTTCATGATCCGCTCGCTCATGGCGATGCGCTCGAGCCCGGTGGCCAGGCTGGCCTCGACGACGTCGAGGACCATGCGGTCGATGCGCGTCGCGTGCCACTTGCCGAGCGTCCGGATGAGGGCCGGGGGGATGTCCTCTTCTTTGATGATCCCGGCCCGCAGGGCGTCGTCGATATCGTGGTTGACGTAGGCGATGACGTCCGAGACCCGGACGATCTGGCCTTCGAGGGTCGACGGCATGTCCTCGGGGTCGCTGTCGAAGATCTCTCCCCGGCCTTTGGAGTGCTTTTGGATGCCGTCACGGACCTCGAAGGTCAGATTCAGCCCCTTGCCCTCGTACTCGAGCTTCTCGACGACCCGCAGGCTTTGATCCGAGTGGTGGAAGCCGCCGGGCAGGAGCTTGCGGAGGGTCTCCTCGCCGGAGTGGCCGAAGGGAGTGTGGCCGAGGTCGTGGCCCAGGGCAACGGCCTCGGTCAGGTCCTCGTTGAGGCGGAGAGCCTTGGCGATCGTCCGGGCGATCTGGGAGACTTCGAGGCAGTGGGTCAGGCGGGTCCGGTAATGGTCGCCGAAGGGCGAGAGGAAGACCTGGGTCTTGTGCTTAAGCCGGCGGAAGGACTTGCAGTGGATGATGCGGTCGCGGTCCCGCTGGAAGTCGGTGCGGATGGAGTGCTGAACTTCGGGCCGGACGCGGCCCTTGGACCGGGAGCTGAGGCAGGCCCTGGGCGACAGCGTCTTCTGCTCGGCCTTTTCCAGCTCTTCGCGGATGGTCATCTCCCTGCGATTATAGCAAAGAAGAGGGGGTCAAATCTCCACTCATTAAATAATTTGCCACCGGTCTATCCTTCTGTGCCCCGGAGAACTTAATGAGTGGAGATTTGACCCCTTCTTGACTTACAATGGGGGGTGATGACCGCGTCCATCGCCGATAACGTCAAGGCCATCCTCTCGGAACTGCCGCCGGGCGTCGAGCTCGTGGCCGCCGCCAAGACCCGGGCCGCAGCTGAGATCCTCGAGGCCGTCGAAGCGGGGGTGAAGATCATCGGCGAGAACTACGTTCAGGAAGCGGCCGAGGCCTTGGCCGCGGTAGGGCGCCGGGCCCGCTGGCACTTCATCGGCCGTCTCCAGAAGAACAAGGCCAAGAAAGCCGTCGAGATCTTCGACATGATCGAGACCGTCGACTCCCTCGACCTCGGCCGGGAGATCGATAAGCGCGCCGCCACCGCCGGACGGACGATGGACGTCCTCGTCGAGATCAACAGCGGCCGCGAGCCCCAGAAGGCGGGCGTCATGCCCGAAGATGCCGAGCCGCTCGTTCGGGCCCTCGCATCCCTCCCCCGCTTGCGGGTCCTGGGCCTGATGACCATGGGGCCTTTCGAAGGCGATCCGGAGGATTCCCGTCCCTACTTCCAAGAAACCCGCAAGGTCTGGGAGGCTCTCAAGACCGCAGCCGTTCCCGGGGTCGAAATGCGGCACCTGTCGATGGGCATGACCAATTCCTGGCGCGTGGCCGTCGAAGAGGGGGCGACCATGGTCCGCATCGGCACGGCCCTGTTCGGCCCCCGCCCCTGAGCTTTCCCAACCTGCCTCCTCCCCTCACAGGTGGAGAGGCCCGTCGGGCCCGAGGGGCAGCCCGACGATGAACCACAGGACGAGCAGCAGCGTCCAGGCGACGGTGAAGACCAGGCTGTACGGCAGCATCGTCGAGATGATGGTCCCGATGCCGTAGCGCTCGCTGTATTTCTGGGCGAAGGTGACGATGAGGGCGAAGTAGCTCATCATGGGCGTGATGATATTGGTCACGGAGTCGCCGATGCGGAACGCCGCCTGGGTCAACGCCGGGTGGTAGTCGAGGAGCATGAACATGGGGATGAAGACCGGGGCCAGGATGGCCCACTTGGCCGAGGCGCTGCCCATGAACATGTTGGTGAACGCGGACAACAGGACGAAGGCGACGAGAAGCCACACGCCCGTCAGGCCGATGTTCCGCAGGACCTCCGCCCCTTGGATGGCCACGACCAGCCCCACGTTGCTGTAGCTGAAAAAATACACGAACTGGGCGGCGAAGAAGACGAGGACGATGTAGCCGGCCAGCCCGCTCATCGACTTCGTGATGTGCTTGACGACGTCCTTGTCGTTCCGGATGGTCCTGACGATGAGGCCATAGATCAGGCCGGGGACGAAGAAGAAGGCCAGGATGCCGACGATGATCCCGTCGAAGAACGGCGAGTGGAGGACGGTGCCGTCCGCGGGGTTCCGGAAGATGCCGCCCCGGGGGACGACGGTCAGGGCCAGGAGCGCGACTGTCGCCAGCAGGCCCCACCCGGCCCCCCTCAGCCCTTTCTTCTCCAACGGCGTCAGTTGGGCGACGGGGGCCTTCTCGGCCGGGCCGTCGTAGGTCCCCAGCCGGGGCTCGACGATCTTCTCCGTGATCCAGGTCCCCAGCGCGACGATCAGACAGGCCGACACGAACATGAAATAGTAGTTGACGACGGGGTTGATGACCATCTCGGGATCGAGGATCTGGGCCGCCGAGGTCGACAGACCGGCCAAAATGGGGTCGACGGAGCCGATCAGGAAATTGGCCCCGAACCCGCCGCTCACCCCGCAGAATGCCGCGGCCAGCCCGGCCATGGGATGCCGCCCCAGGGCGTGGAAGATCATGGCCCCGAGCGGGATGAGGATCACGTAGCCGGCTTCGGAAGCCAGGTGGGACAGGATGCCCGCCATGACCAAGGCCGCCGTGATGATCCGGCGGGGGGCGCCCAGGACCAGAGCCCGGATCATGACCGTGAACAGCCCCGACCCTTCGGCCACCCCGAGGCCGACCATGACCGCGAGGACCAATCCCAGGGGCGGGAAGCCGACGAAGTTGCGGACGACGTTGGTGTAGATCCAGCGCACGCCGTCGGCGCTGATCAGGCTCTTGACCGTGACCGCGGCCCCGCTCACGGGGTGGACGGCCTGGTAGGAGACCTGAGCGGCCGCCCAGGAGACGATCATGACCGCGACCGCGAGCAGGGCGAAGAGCGTCGCCGGGTGAGGCAGCCTGTTGCCGACCGCCTCGACGGCGTCGAGCGACCTGGCGAAGGCCCGGGACGCCCCGGCCTTCATGGAGGCGGCGATCTTTCTCATCGGCGACAGTCCTTTCTTGACAATCGACCCCGAACCGATCGGCGAGGTCGATAAGGAATTATTTTCGATCCCAGGCGGCTTGCGCCCGGGTCCCGAGAATCCCGGGGACGAGCTTTCCCGACAGGCTCAGGCGCCTTCCTTGACCTTGTAGACCTTGTCCCCTTCGTGAACGGGCTGATTGACCCTCATCCCGCCCGAGGCCCCCGTCTTCAATTCCGTGACCGGCTGGTGCTCCTGCTGCAACGACCCCACTTCCTGGGTGAAGTCCGTGGAGTGCCCCTTGATCCGGATGGCCTCCCCGACCTTCAAGCTTGCCGCGCTGACCTCGATCACCGCGACGCCGATCTTGCCGAAATAGTGAGTGACCCGCCCGACCTCTTCTTCCATCGTCCCTCCTTTTTCCCGGCCGCCGGCTACTCCGGCTGGCCCTTGTCGTTGCCCTGCTCGATGGCCAGGATATCGGCCTCGCCCAGAGCGATCTCTTCCTCGATGCCCTTCTGTCGCCTGAGGTCCTCGATCTCGTAGAGAGGCTTCTCGAGCTTGTTGCGGCGGGTCGTGATCATCCTTTGGAATTCGTCGCGGGCCTCGTCGAGCTTCTTGCCGGCCTTGTCCATGCTGTCGCGGAACTTCTCCCATTCCTTGTAGAAGCGCCCCAGGTGCCGCAGCATCTCGCCCTTGGTCTGCTCGGTGTGGAAGTTGTCCATGGCCTGGCGGATGATGGCCAGGATGGCGAACAGCGTGAAGGGCGAACAGAGGATGACCTTGCTCTTGAGGGCCTCGTCGAGCAGGGCCGGGTCGTTCTGGTTGATGAAGGCGTAGACCTGCTCGTTGGGGATGAACACCAGGACATAGTCCAGGGTCTCGTCCTCGGGGTTGATGTAGTCGCGGCCGGTGACCTCCTTGATCCTGGCCCGGACGTCCCGGAGGAACTGGGTCTTGTGGGTTTCCCGCTCCATCTCGCTTTCGGTCTCGAGGTAGCGCAGGAAGCTGTTGAGCGGGAACTTGACGTCCATGTTGACCTTGCGGCCCTGGGGGAGCTGAAAGGTGTAGTCGGGGCGCGAAGCGGCCCCGTCGAGGACCTTCTGCCGGAGGTAATTGACCCCCTCGACGAAGCCGGCCAGCCGCAGCACGTCCTCGGCCATCCTCTCCCCCCACTGGCCGCGGGCCTTGGTGCTGACCAGGGCCTGCCGAAGGTGGTCGGCCGTCTCCTGGAGCCGCGAGGTCTGTTGGGCAGCCGTCCGGAGCTGGGACGAGAGCTCGCCGTACTTCAGGGTCCTATCCCTTTCGAAGCCGGACACGAGCTCCTCCATTTTCCGCAGATCGGTCCGCATGGACTCCAGGGACTGGTCGATGAGCTGCTTCTTGCCGTCGAGGTCCCTGCCGCCGAGTTGGATCTGGCTGGTCAGCTGTTCCCGGGCCAGCTTGATGAGCTCCTCGGAGCTCGACTTGAGGGCTTCCTGGGACAGCGACCCGAACGCGTCCTTGACCCGGCCGATCAGGGTCTCGAGGTCCTGGACCTTCTCTTTTTCGGTCTCGTCGACCAAGGCCCTGGCGATCTCGCGCGTCTCCTTTTTCCTCAGCAACAGCACGATGAACAGGGCCCCGGCCCCGAAAACGGCCCCGGCGATGAAATACAGGACTTGGTTCATGGTCCGCTCCCCTCAGGCCGAAGGTCCGCCGGCCCGCCTGTCAGAAATCCTCTCCGCCCGCGTCTCCGTCAAGACCGGGCCCGGCCCCCTCCTCTTCCCGGCCGGCTTCCTCCATGGCCCGGTCGACATCCTCGTCGAAGTCCTCGCCCGCCTCGTCGCCCATTTCCTTGCCCATCTTCTTCATCCACCGGGCGACGCTCTTGGGGTCGCTCTCGTCGAGGCCGGCCAGGGAGGACGGGTCGGCCAGGCTCTCGAGGCGGCTTTCCTCCGAACGCCGCACCGCGACCCGCGAAACGAGCTTGCGCAGATCGGCGCCTCCGCAATGACGGCACGTCGGCTCGACCGCGGCCTTGACCGAAAGGGTCAGGACCGTGGTCTTCTTTCCGCAGGCGGCGCAGCGGTATTCGTAGATCGGCATGACGGCTAGATGAGGGCCCCTTCCTGCCAGCCCAGCTTGATCAGCTCGATCCTGTTGATGTCGCTCACCCCGAGATGGTGGCGGGTATCGGCCAGGAAGACGTGGTGAGGGGTCATCTGGAAGGGCCGGTCGTCGCCGAAATACTCGCGCCGTTTGGCCTGCAGGATGCGCAGGCCCGTGACGTCGGCCGCGACGGGGTCCCGGCTGACGATGAGCCCCTTGTATTCCCAGGTGTACTCTTTCGAGTAATGATGGGGCCCGACGCCATGGAAGAGCGGCGTGAACATGACCAGGACGTTGAGCCGGGTCTTGCCTTTGACCATGGGCAGGTTCCAGAGCGTGGCCAGGTCGGCGCACGTGTCGCCGTGGTAGGCCGGGGGGGAGGGGACGAACATGATGTAGTTCTTGATCAGGCTGCCGACCCCCGACCAGTGATGAGTGCGGAACGGGCGGGCGTTGACCAGGGCCGTGGCTCTCTGGAAAACGGGGTTGCGAAGAACCCCCCGGTCGTCGATGGCGGTATTGTCCTCGGCGACCCCCGCGTCCATCACCCGGCGCTTGATGGCCTGCTCGACCTCGACGGTCGTCGGGATGTAGCGCCAGGCGTTGGTCTTGATGCCGACGACGTCCTCGGGCCGGATGATCGTCTTCCAGGCCCGGACCGCATCCTTTTCCCCGAGCAGGGTGCAGACCGCGTCGTCGAGCATCTTCTGGACGACATCGGCCGGCGGGGCCCCGCCGGAGCCGAGCGGGCTGGGGTCGCGGACCAGGACGACCCGGGCCTTTTCTTCCGGGGCGGCCGGGGTCCCTGCCTTGAGGGCCGGGATAAAAGCCCCGGCCAGGGGGGCCGCGGAGGCGACCTTCAGGAAATCCCTTCGGGTGATGGAACTTCTTCTCATATCAACGAATCTCCTTTTGGGGAACGCCCCTTCATCAATGCCGCCGCCGCTTCGTCGAGCACGGAGGCGGCCTCTGTCTCTGATCCGGCGTCGAAGACCACGGCCACGACGCTCCCGGCGGTCCGCACGGCCGTCCACTTCCCGTCCTCCGTCCGGACGATGCCCTTTTCCGCCGATTCGGGCATATAGGCTCCGGAGAAAGAATCGCGGGCGGCGCCGGCCTTGGCGGTGTCGCCATAGTCGACAAGGAGCAGGCGGGCCCCATCCTTCGGGCCGCCGTAAAGCGCCAGAACGGCATCCGTCGTCTGATCGAGGAGCAGAATGTTCGTGTCGGCCACGAAGAAGTGGTAATTCAGGACCAGGTGGTTGTGAAAAAAGCGGACGAGCTTGGCGTCCAGTCCTTCGGGCGGAAGAGCCGACAGGAGCGAGGGCTTGCTCCCTTCACGCGTGACCGCGGCGGCGATCTGCCGGCCCAGCTCGAGGACCAGGCCTCTCGTTTCCGGGGTCTCTTCCTCGGCATAGACCGAACCGAAATAGCGGTCCTTCCAGAAGGACAGAAGCCCCCCCTTGTAGGTCGACCCCTGGCCGATCTTCGCGTCCTCCCCGTCCAGGTCGTGGGTGAAGACCCCGAAAGCGTCCTCGGGCGACCCCATGTCGAAGAGGTCGACGACGATGTCGGGCTTGCCGTCCTTGTGGAAGCGCCGGGCCAGGACGATTCTCATATTGTAGGAGCGGTAGACCTCGCCCGAGCCGTTGATGTAGTCGAAGATCGTCTCCGCGTCGAAGACCTCGTCGGCCTCCGAAAGCCAGGGTCCGATCGTCCGGGGGATGAGCGAGGACAGGGCTTTTACGTCCGTGTCTTCCGGGGCGGTCATCGCAACGGGACCTCCTCCCAAAAGGGCCAGACAAAAGGCCGCCGACAGCACCCTTTTCATCTCGATAGATATTACCACGTTGCCCCGAAGCGGGCAAGGCCGCCCGGTCCGAAGCGTAGCGGGCCGCCGCAAGGCTTGAATTTTTTACGATTCGTGGAATAATAGACGGGACCGGTCTTGCGGGCCGTGAATCCGACGGACAAGGAGAGACTTCATGACCGAGCGTCGCCCGAGGGTCTCCGCGACTCTCCTCGTTCTCGTCCTGGTCGGATTGGCCGCCCTTGTCGGCTCGTGCTCCGTGACGACCGAGGACACGGTCACTCCGGTCGACATCCCCGCCGCTTCCCAGGAGTACGTCGTCCTGGCCTGGAACGACATCGGCATGCACGCGCTGAGCGCGACCTATGACAGCGTTGTCATCCTCCCCCCCTACAACACGCTCTGGGCCCAGGTCGTCAAGCGCGGCGACCCTCCCCAGATCGTGACCGCCGGCGTCCGGCTCGAGTACCGGATCGTCGACAACACCTATTCCTACGGCAAGCGGAGCTACGCCCAATTCTGGGACAATTCCTTCCTTCTCTTCGGCACCGCCCTGGCCCCGGACACGGGCCTGAATTTCGTCGACCCCGGGATCCACAACGGGCTGACGGGCGATATGCTCCTCAAGGGCAACCACTTCCAGGCCGACGGCATACCCGTCGTCCCGGTCGATGACGCCGATGTCTGGGACCCCTACCAGGTCGCCGAGATCACTCTCTACGACGACGCGACCGGGCTCGAGCTGGCCGTGACCCGGGCGACCGTCCCGACCTCCGACGAGGTCAATTGCGCCAAGTGTCACGGCGTGGGAGAGGTCAAGTCCGTCCTGGAGACTCACGATGAGATCGAGGGGACGACCCTGGTCGACAGCCAGCCCGTCCTGTGCGCCTCGTGCCACGGCAGCCCGTTCCTCGGTCAGACGGGCCCGGGGTCTTCGGAGCGGTATCTCTCGGAGGTCATCCACGGCATCCATAGCTTGGCGGCCAGCAACGCCACCTGTTACGACTGCCATCCCGGCGAGGAAACGAAGGGCAACCGCAGCACCGACCACACGACCGCGGACGGCAACTGCACGACCTGCCATGGCACCCTGGCCAACGTCGCCAGCCAGATCATCAACGGCCGCGTCCCGTGGTCGGGGCAGCCCCGCTGCGCGAGCTGCCACACCTTCGTCTTCGGGGTCGAGACCGGGACGGCCGGTTACCGGGACTCGGCCGCGCACGGAGAGCTCTCCTGTTCCGCCTGCCACGGCCCGGCCCACGCCACGGTCCCTTCGAACCAGGATTCGGACCACCACCAAGCGCTCCAATACCAGAACAAGGCCTTGACGATAGGCAGCTGCCGGGTCTGTCACCCGACGTCCAAGGGCGGAGGCCTCGCCGACATCGTGACCGCCCACGGCGGGTCGCAGCCGACGGCCTGCGCCGTCTGTCACACGGCGCCCATCGCGACGAACAACCCTGAGTCTTTCCCCCACCAGTTCCAGTGGCGCAGGCGCTGACCAGCCCCCGGCGCTAGTCACGCAACGCCGACGGACAGCCCGCTTTATCGCAGCTTGTGTCCAACGTAAGCCCGGAGGAAGCGGACCGCTTCGTCGGCCCGACGGAAGACCGGTGCTCCCGCCCGCTCCAGGAACTCGGCCAGCGGCGTGTAAAGCTCCCCCGCGTCAAGGTTGACGACCACCGGCTTGTCCACAGCCCGGAAGATCTCGATCATCCGTGAGGCGAAAGCGCCCGGCCGCGTGAGGTCCTCGCCGTGGCCCTCTCCCGCCTTCAACGTCTGCTGGGCCGGGGTCATGGGGACGTTGGAGACGACCGCGCAGTCGACTCCCGGGTCTTCGAGGATGGCCCGGGCGCACTCGCAGAAGACCGCGTCGTCCGCGACCGGCGTCACGTCGAGAGGGTTGCGGACGTCCTGGAGGCGGTCGATCCCGAGCGGCCGAAGGGCGTCGAGGATCCGGGCCCGGGTCCGCGGCGCGAACGCGGCCAACTCCAGCCCGGCGCCGTTCTTCAGATTGTCGGCCAGTACCACGCATTCGAAGCCGGCGTTGCTGATGAGCCCCACGCGCCGGCCGCGGACCTTTTTCTCCTCGAGGAAGACCATCCCTTTCATGAAGCTCTCGTACTCGAGGAGGTCCCCGGCCACGACGGCCCCGGCCTGCTCGAGGACGGAGCGGAAAACGGCGTAATCGCCGGCCACCGAGGCCGTGTGGCTCGAGGTCGCCGCCCGGCCTTCGGGGCTCCGGCCCGCTTTATAGACGACAACGCCCCGTCCCTCCCCGGCCGTGATGCCCTTGACGGCCCGGGCGAAGGCCAGCCCGTCGCCGGGCCGGAACCCCTCCATGTAGACGGCGAAGAGCCGGGCCTCCCCGTCATCCGCGAGATACCTCATGTAGTCCGACGCCGTGATGTCGATCTGGTTCCCCAGCGAGACCGCGTAGAGGGGTTCGATCATCGGCAGCTTGCTCATCCGGCAGATCATGAAGGCCCCGCTCTGGCTGATGAGGGCCAGGCCCGAACGCGGGCTCTTCGGCCGGGGCAGCTTGCTCGCGGGGATGAACGTCGTGTCGTAGCGGCCGGGCTTCGAGGCGATGCCCAGACAGTTGCCTCCGTTGACGACCGGGGTCAGCTTCCCTTCCCGCCGTCCTCCGGCCAGGACTTCACGGATGCGGTCCTCGATAGAGGCGCCGCCCTCCTTCTCCCCCATGCCGCCGGCGATAATGATGACCGACCGGGCCTTGCCGTGCTCGACGAGCTCTTCCATGGCCGGAGCGCACAGGTCGGCGCCAAGGGTCAGAACGAACAGGTCAACGGGCCGGGGCAGGTCTTTGATGGACGGGACGCACAGGCAGTCGTCGATGCGATCGACCCCCGGCTTGACGACCAACACGTCCGCGGAAGGGAAGCCGTTCTTGAGGATGTTCCGCAGGATGATGCGGCCGATGTTCATTTTCTCCGAAACGCCGACGATGCCGATGGAGCCGGGCCGGAGCAGGTGCCGGATGGCTTCCACGGGGCGGGCGTCGTCCGGGGCCTTGGCCCGGGAGAACCGGCAGACGCCGTCCAGGGCCAGCAGCCGGCCGCCGCGGATGACGAACGGGTTGACCTCGGCCTCTTCGATGACGAACGGCGAGCGCTCGGAGAACGGGGAAAAGGCGGCCGCCAGGTCGCGGAAGCGCAGGACGGTCCCGGCCAGGGCTTTGGGCGTGACCAGAGGTTTCCGTCCCCGGAACTCGGCCGCCACTTTGCCGAAGAACGACAGCGGCCCGATGAGGCCCTCGACCTGCCCGTCACCGAGCAGGTGGGCCGAGGCGATGGCCGCCGCCCGGCCTTCCCGGAGCCGCTCGTTC
>JAWOHF010000329.1:0-3244 GCA_046496285.1 Candidatus Aminicenantota bacterium | reverse complement strand
TGATCGCGGCCACGTCGTCGGTCCCGGCGCCCGGAGCGGACTCCTTGGCCGCCTCGGGGGCTTTCTCCCGGCAAGCCGGGGCCAAGCAAAGCAGGACGATCAACGGAACGAGCCAAATCTGATTTCTCAAAGAACGCCTCCCTCATGAAGTCCATCACTTTGTATAGCCCAAAACCCGCGGGTTTTCAAGGACGAGCCCTCGCCGGCCAGAAGAGATGGGGTGGACCTCGAGGCCTATAGCCCGAACTTCTTCTTCAGCTCTTCGTTGATCGCGGCAGCGGTCTTGCGGTCGATGGCCTTGCCGTCGGCCGAGCCTTTCAGCCGCCCCGCCCGCGGGCGCGCCTTGGCGCTCATGATGAAGCCCGACGGCTGAACGGCCGCGCCGAGCGCCCGGCAGTTGTTCCCGACCTTGTTATCATCGGAAACGACCGTGATGTCGGGCGCGCTCCCCTGGTATTCCCTGACGAAGCGGATGATCTCGTCGTCGCCGCCGTGCGACTTGACCGAGAAAAGGCAGCGAACCCCGGACAGGCGCTGGTCGCGGCCGCCGGCGAATTGGGCGTCGCCGTCGAAGACGATGAGGCATTCGTAGGCCTGGTGGGTCCGGCCCCAGGTCGAGACCTGCAGGGCGAGCCGCATCCGCGCGCTCTCCAACCCCGCCGCGAGGCTGGGCCTCAGCTCCGGCACCCGGTGGATGACGTTGTAGCCGTCGATGAGGAGGAGCTTGGTCGCGCTCATTCCGAGCCTCAGTGCCCGCCGAAGACGACAAAGCCGCGCCCGCGGAGTTCCTCGGCAAGAGACGCCTCCATCTCCTTAGCCATCGCGTAGGGCATCGGGTTGAAGTGCTCATAGAGCGCGGGGACGAGCCGCTCGCCGTGTTTCTTGACGACAGCGGCCGCCTTGAGCCCTTTCTTATGGTTTTCGAACCGCTGCTCTGGTGTGAGGCCCGTCATGCCCACGTAGTAGCCGGCCTTGCCGTCGCCCTTCGGGTTGCGGAGGTAGACAACGTAGACGCTGTAGTGGCAAGAAGCGGCCAGCCGGATCTTCCGCTTCTTCTTGGCGTCCTTCATCGATACCCTCTGCGGGCATTCTAATCCGGTTAATTCAGGGACACAATACTCGTTACCCAATTTTACGCCGCCCGGGAAAGTCTGGGGACACGTACCAAGGGTACGTGTCCCCGATCTGCGGATTTGCGGCGCGAGAAAATGGCTGTTGTCAGAGCGACCGACGGAAATCCCCACGGAGGGTCAGGCGGTCAGGCCGTACCGGGCGCAGAACCGCTCCGCGACTTCCAGGAGGTCGGGCGTCAGTAGCCTGCGGACCTTGGCGCGGGCCCTGGCGGGGACCGTGCCGTAGAAAGCCTCGGCGATCCCTCCTGTGATGCAGGCCAGCGTGTCGCTGTCGCCGCCCAGCGAGACGGCGTTGCGGACGGCGTCCTCATATGAGGTCGATTCAAGGAAAGCGACGATGGCCTCGGGGACGGTCCGCTGGCATGATTCGTCGAATCTGTAGGAAGGGCGAATCTCGTCCACGGTCCGGGCAAGGTCGTACCCGAAGCGCGCCGCGATCTCGGACCTGATGAGGTCCTTGCTGCGTTCCGTCCTGGCCAGGAACACCGCCAGGGCTGCGGCCTGGGCGCCCTTGATCCCCTCGGGGTGGTTGTGGGTGAACTTGGCGGAGCGGGCGGCCTCGCGAAGGACGTCGTCAACCGTGTCGAAGGCGAAGCCGACCGGGCTTGCGCGCATGGCCGAGCCGTTGCCCCAGCTGTTGTAGGGCTTGGGATCCGGAGAGTGGAGCCAAACCGCGAAATTTCCGCCGTAGCCAGCGTCCGGATAGCGCCGGCCGAAGTCGAGGACGGCCTTCCGGTAATCGCCGTCGGTCAGGACGGCCTGAGCGATCGCGACCGTGAGAACGGTGTCGTCCGTGAACGCGCACTCCGGGCGAAAGAGCGGGAAATCCTTGGTCTTGATCTGTCGGAACTCGTACACCGACCCGATGATGTCGCCCGCGATCGCGCCGATCATTGTCAACTCCCGTTTACGCCACCAGCATGTTAGCTCAAAGAATTCAGGGACACAATATTCATTCCCCAATTTCAGGAGGCCTCGGGAGGCGCGGAAGCTTGGGGACACGTACCGAGGGTACATGTCCCCCGGTTCCGACGCCCCGCCGCGGCCTCCTCGTCGCGACACCCTGCTCCCTGTCTCTCCGCGGCGGCTCTTGAATTCACCCGCCCGATTCTGGTATTAAAAGACCGAAAGGGGGGGATAGCATGAACGAAAACAACGTACATTCTTCGAATCCCGAATTCCCGGAACACGTCAAGAAGTTTATAGCGGCCACACCCTGGACATTCGCCAAGACCTACGCGGATACCTGGCCACACGAGTATATCGTCCGGGAGAAGGTCTATCGGGAGCTTTTCGCGGAATTGGCAGAACACATCAATAAATTCGGCTACCCGTCACGCTTCTATGAGGTCACCATGACCTATTTCGACCATGAAGGCCACACCTACTGGCACATGGACAATATTATCAACCGGTGCCCCGAGGCCGACACCTACCATCGGCGCGAGAAAGAAGGACGCCTGCCGAAATAGGGACATAAGGGGTCGGACCTCAGGATATGATTCATTATCAAGCCTATGGCCTTTCCGAGGGCCTGGCCAACAGCTTGGCGAGGGCTAATTTTTCTCGTTTTTAAGGGCAAAAACGCTAGAAGCCGCAGAAAGGGGACACGCACCAAAGTTACATGTCCCCGCGTGTCGCAAGCAGTTCTCCTTGAGCGACTTCTTTGATAGAATCGTTCCAGAGAAAACGGCCATGACCAAGACGAGCTTCCGTTGGATGGTAGCGGCGGCCCTCGTGGGCGCGGCCGTGTTCATCACATGCCCGGGCAAGGCGGGAAGCCGGCCCGCCGCGGATCCGGCGCCCCGCCCGGCACCACGCCCGACATCCCTTCGCGCTCCCCTCCCGCCGCCCCTCCAAGCCCTTCACGGCGCCGTCAGCTCCGCCCATCCCCTTGCTACGGAAGCGGGCATCGCGATCCTGCAAAAGGGCGGCAACGCCTTCGACGCCGCCGTCGCCGTGGCCGCGGCCCTGAACGTCGTCGAGCCGGCCATGTCGGGGATGGGAGGCTACGGGACCATCCTCGTCTACGACGCGGGCAAGAACGAGATCCGCTTCCTCAACAGCAGCGGGCGCATCCCCGCCGGACTCGACCCCGACGTCTTCCGGCC
>JAWOHF010000309.1:0-14539 GCA_046496285.1 Candidatus Aminicenantota bacterium | reverse complement strand
CGTCGCCCGCCGGCCGATCCGGTCGACGAGGCGCCCGGCGAAAGGGGCCAAGAGCATGGAGGCGAAGATGATGATGCTGGTGATGCCCCCCGCCGTGCTGAACATGTGCAGGAGATTGTTGAAGACCTGGGCCAGGAATCCGCCGCTCGCCTCGGCCGTCCGGGCGATGCCCCACTTGGTCACGAAGAAGTCCGTCGACAGGCTCTGGAACGGGAAGATGGCCGCGTAGAAGGTCAGGCACAGGAAGGTCACGTACCAGAACGTGGGTTTAAAGGACTTGATGTCCTTGAAAACGATCCGGTCGCCGGCGCTCTCGTCCCGGAGGTTGAGGACCTTCTCCCCTCTCTTGTCCATGACGACGTAGAGGAGGTTCCCGACGAGGGACAAAGCGCAGGCCCCGACCGCGGCCAGCAGGGCGAACCGGAAGCTCCCGAAGTAGCTCGAGAAAAGCTCCCCGGTGTTGAAGGCGAAGAGGGACCCGAGCCGGCTGATCGTCAGGGTGACCCCGAAGGACAAGGCCAGCTCCTTGTTCTTGAACCAGCGGGCCAGCATGGCGCTCTGGGCGACGATCAGGGGCTCGGAGCCGGCCCCGAAGACGAACCGGCCGAGGAAGATCAGGGGGATGCTCTTGGCCTGCCAGACGATGAGCGCGCCCGTGAACACGAGGACCGAGAAGATCAGGCTGGCCTTGCGCGTCCCCAGCCGGTCGATGAGCATCCCTCCGAAGAGCACGAGCAGGACGGCCGCGACGCTGTACATCGTGTTCATCGTCCCGACGGTCGCCCGGGACGCCTCGAGATCCTCGATGAGCGACGGGGCGATGGCCCCGATGATGTCGTAGGCGAAATAGCTGCCGAACGACAGCGACGAGATGAACAGAAGGTTGGTGAACCGGTAAAGGGGCCGGGAGGGGTGGAAAAAGCCCGCCGGGACCGCGGCGTCGCTGGTCATGGTCGGCGGCCGCTTATTTCTTGGTCCGCTTGCCGGTGACCCCTGCGGAGATCATGAGCTCCGCGTTGGAGATGACCCCTTCCATGACATCGTCCCCGACCTTGGACTCGACCGCCCAGGGCCGGGCCAGGCCGTCGGGCGGGCTGGGAACGTTGAGGGCCATCTTCAGCAGCGTCCCGTCGAAGGAGACGTCGGAGGCCGGCGCGTCGGTGAACATCCCGTACTGCTCGCTGGCCCTGGCTGCGAGCTCGCCCTCGACCTCTTCCACGAGAAGGGTCAGGTAAAAGGATTGCCCGTCGGCGTAGACCTCGACCGCCCAGGTCCCCAGCACTTTGCCGTTGTCGGGCTTGGGCGCGGCCTGCCCGGTCTCCGCGGCCAAGGCGCCGGCGAGGGCGAATGCCGCCAGGGCCGCAAGGATATGGGTCTTTCTCATCGAAACCTCCTTACGTGGTCGGGCCGAGGGGCCTCCGAGGACCTCTATCATCCGGAATCCGGGGGAAATAATCAAGGACCTTTGTCGTCCGGGCCGGCAAACTGATATAATCACCGGCGCGGGAGAAGGACAGACCATGGATTACGACGGCCGGCACCTTCGGATCTTCAACTCGGAACGCCTCGGCCGGAAACTGGCCGCCGGGCTCGAGCGCCTCGGCCGGGAAAGCGTCATTCCCCGGATCTGGTCGCGGGACCATACCGTGTGGAAACCCGACGACGTCGAGATCTCGAACCGGCTGGGCTGGCTCGACGCGCCGTCGGCCTCGGAAAAAGACGTCCCGGCAATGGAATCCTTCGCGGCCGAGGCCCGGCAGGAGGGCTTCACCCGGGCCGTCGTCCTCGGCATGGGCGGGTCGAGCCTGGCCACCGAGGTCTTCGGCCGGGTCTTTCCCAAAGGCGCGGGACACCTCGACCTCGACGTCCTGGACACGACCGAGCCGGGGACGGTCAGGGACTTCGCCGCCGGTCTCGACCTCGAGCGGACCTTGTTCCTTGTTTCTTCGAAGTCCGGGACGACGGCCGAGCTCGTCTCTCTCTTCTGCTATTTCTTCGATTCTGCGCGGCGGGCCCTCGGTGAGGACCGGGCCGGAAAACGCTTCGCGGCCGTCACCGATCCGGGAACCGCGTTGGATGAGCTGGCGCGCAAGCTCCGTTTCCGGGCCGTGTTCCACGGCCGGCCCGACGTGGGCGGCCGTTTCTCGGCCCTCACGGTATTCGGTCTACTCCCCGCGGCCCTCAAGGGGCTCGATTTGCGGAGGCTTCTCGCCGCAGGGAGCGCCGCGGCCGACGGCTGCCGCGTTGCCGATCCCGGGCTGAATCCGGGCGCTCTCCTCGGCTGCCTGATGGGCCTGGCCGCCGAAGAGGGCGTAAACAAGCTGACGCTTCTCATGCCGCCGGACCTCGCCCCCCTCGCCGCCTGGCTCGAACAGCTCGTCGCCGAGAGCACAGGAAAAGAGGGCCGGGGCATCGTCCCGGTCCCGGAGCGCTCCGTACGGCCGCCCGAAAGCTACGGGAACGACCGGCTTTTTGTCCGCGTCGAGAAGGACGGCGCGGAGCCCGGCCCGGATGTCCTGGCGTTGATCGGATCGGGGGCCCCCTTGGTGAAGCTCGACCTGCCCGACGCCTACGGCTTGGGCGGGCATTTTTTCCTCTGGGAGTTCGCCACGGCCATGGCCGGCCATCTCCTGGGAATAAATCCCTTCGACCAGCCCGATGTCGAAACCACCAAGAAAAGAACGAAGGAGATACTGGCGGGCCCCTCGACGGGACGGACCGCGGACCGGCCGGAACCGACCTTGACGTCGGGGCCGCTGAGGATCCGCACGTCGAGCAAGACGGGCAGCCCCGCGGAGGCCCTCGGCGGCCTCCTCGGCTCGGCCCGGAAAGGCGATTATCTCGCGGTCCTGGCTTTTCTCCCGCCGGGCCAAGAGGCCGGCCGACTGCTCGAAGGTCTCGCCGACCGGCTCCGTGACAAGAGCGGGCTCCCTGTCACCTTGGGGTTCGGGCCCCGGTATCTCCACTCGACCGGACAGCTCCACAAGGGAGACGGAGGCGACGGAATCTTCCTTCAGCTGGCTTCCGCCTCTTTGCCGGACGTGCCCATCCCCGAGGTCACAGGTGTCAAGCGTCCCGCGGCCTCGTTCGGCGAGCTGTTCAGCGCTCAGAGCCGGGGGGACGAGCGGGCCCTCAGGGATAAAGGCCGCCGGGTCCTCCGGATCGAGATCGACGGCCCCGTCGAAGCCGGGATCTCCGCCCTCATCAGAGTTCTGAGCTAAAAAAAAAGACAGCCCCGAAGGGCTGTCCTTGAATCCCGGGAACCGTTCTCAGTAAAGGCCGGCGTAGACGACGTCGGCGTGGAAGAGTTCCTTGGTGCGGGTGCGGACCCTGGCGTCCACGGTGTCCTTGATGTCGAGATAGAACCAGAAAGAGTCGAACAGCCGCAGCTTCTGCATGTAGTACTTGGCGTAGGTCGTGACGCCGTCGACGACGATCTTGCCGGACTCCCGGCCCCGGTCGTCGAACAGGACGATGTGGGTGACCGTCTTTTCCTGGCCGGCCTCTTTCACGGCCGACTCCTTGAGCTGGCCGAAGATCTTGCCCGGGCCCTTGTTCTGCCACTCATCGGGCTTGTTGACCCCGGTGATGATCAGGGGCTGGAAGCCTTCCCGGTCCTTGACCTCGACGAAGTCCTCCATCTGGAATTCCCCGGTCCGGGTGAACACGTTGGAGTACGTTCCCGCTTGGCTCTTGACTTCGACGGAGTCGGCCTGGAAGATCGAGGGGTGTTCGTCCAGGAGCTCTCCCTTGATCCTGATGTCCTTGTCCACAAGAGTCGCCGCGTCGAAGCCCAGGAGGACGATGTCGAAGCCCTGGGCGGTCGGAAGATACAGATATCGGCCCAGCGCCGTCTTGACCGTGCCTTCGTATTCGGTATACGTCATCTGAGGAGCGACGTCGGCCTCGGCCGCTTCCTTCTTGCAGGCGGTCGTCCCGACGAGGACAACGGCCACGGCCAAACTCAAGAGGACGAATCCCAATCTTTTCGCGGAAGTCATTGCTCTTACCTCCATGCTCGAGTGAATCACAGGTCCATACATGAGGGATGAAGAGTCAGTTTATACCACTCCCTCCGCAAAAAGTAAAGTGGTATCGGCCGCTTTTTCAGCCTTTTTTCTTGACGCCCCCCGACTTCCCGGAGGAGGATCGGGAGGAGGAAGAGGACGAGGAGGACGGACTTGAGGAAGAGGCCCTCGAGCCCGACCCGCCGGCCGACCTGACCGAGGGAGCGCTCGAACGGGAAGGGGAAGAATAGGAGCTTCTCGGCTGGGAGGGAGAGGAGGGGCGCGAAACGCTCGGCCGGGAAATCGAAGGCGAGCCCGAACCCCGGGAGGAAGGGGCGGCCATCCTGGATGACCCTTGGGAAGCCGGCGCCCGTGTCGAGATAGCCGGGGTCCGGGAGGGTTCCGTACGGCCCCCTCCCGACCTTTGGGAGATCGTCGTTCGACTTCCGGACGGCGTTCGGCCCGATGCGGACGGTGCTTGCCCCGATCCGGCCCTGGTTCCGGGATTCAACCGGGATGGGTAGACGCTCGAAGCTGAGGGAGCCTGCCTGACCGCCCGCCCGGAGGATGAGGCCCGGGGGCTCAAGGCCGATGATCCGGAGCCTTGGGTCGAGGGATAATTCTTGATCGCCTCCCCCTTTTTGACGGCCGTGCCGGAGGACCGGCCTTCGTCCTTCTTGATCTTTTGGGCCGCGCTCCCGGAGTCCGTCTTTGAGGAAGAAGGAGCTTGCCTGATGGTGGGAGAAACCCGGGCCGGGGCATCCCCGGCGCCGGAGCCCGCTCCGGGATCGGCCTTCCGCATGGTCGGGGGGCGTCTTTCGGAGGTTCCGCTCTGTTCCTGAAGCCCGGTCGTTTGCCGGCCGGGGTAGGAACGGATGCTTCGTTCGGAAGATCCGGTCGATACGCCGGCGGGGCGCCCGCCGGACCCTTCCGAAAGAGAGTCTCTTCGAATGGACGGCAGGGACGGGTCGGCGCTCCTGGCCGGCACCTTGGCCCCGGAGGTGTCACCGCGCGGGCTGACCCGTGAGGTCGGCAGGGACCGGGAGGAGGGAATGTTCTTCGGGACGGCCTGCCCGGCGGACCCGGCGGACAGGGCCCTTTTGGCTGCGACGACCTGAGGTCCGGCGGTGTTCACGACGGGGCGAACGGACGGCTGCTGGGCCTTGAGGGAGACTTTGCTTATCCGGCTGAGCTCGGTCTGGCCGATCTGATGCCGGTGGACGTTGCGGTCCTGGAGACTGTTCCTGTGGACGACCGTCAGGGCCCGGTTGTGGGCCGGGAAATGGTTATCGAAGTGCCGGTCGTAGAAATAGTTGTTGATGACCACGACGGGCCGGTTGTACCAGCCCAAGGGGCACCAGCCGACGTAGCCGGAACCCGACCACCAGTGGACCCACGCCGGCCGCCAGTGATGATGGGGGATCCAGTACCAGCCGAGCCCGACCCGCCAGTGCCAGCGGCCGTAATGGTAGACGGCCCAGCCCCAAGGTTCCGAGGAAACCCAGTTCCAGCCGATGGAGGCATACCAGACCCAGCGCCCGTAGTGATATGGCCGCCAGGCAGACTCATAGACAGCGGGGACCCATACGTAACCGTAGGGCCGCTCATAGACCCAACTTCCGTTGCTGTCGAGCTCCTCTTGGTAGGCGTCAAGCTCCTGGGGCAGATATCGCTTGTCGCTTCTCCGGGCCAGGAGAGAATCGCGGGACCGGCTCCAATCGTCGAACTCGTCGCCGCGGTTATAGAAATAGTCCGGGTCGCCGAGGAGACGTCCGTCGGCGGCGGACACGGATTCGAGGCTGCGGACCATCACGGACCCGCTCTCGGAGGCCGCTTCCAGGCTCCCTTCATGGACGAACGCCTCGGTCATCCGGGCGGCGTCGACGTCGAACCTGTAGAGCCCCACTTCAAGGACATAGAAGGAGGCGTCGGGCGTGTGGACTTCAACGCCCTTATCCTCGACAAGGGCGCTGACCCTCAGGAAAGCCCGCCCCTCGAGAATGTGGATCTTGATGTACTCTTGGCCCTCCAGGGGCAGGATGGCGAACTCGACCCCCGTGTTCTCGTCGAGGCGGAGGTAGTTGCGGCGGCCGAAATGGACTTCGGCCCGGCCCCGCTCGGTTCCCATCTTGTCTCCCTGGACCAGGGCCAGGTTGACCTCGCCTTTTTCGTAGCCCAAGTCGGAGGCCCTCTGGACGTAGACGTCGCCGTTGACGTAGCTTAGCCGGGCGAAGCTGTAGGGATAGAAGGTCTCTTCCTGGCCGGCCAGCCCGAGCGGAATGGAAACGATGAGTGCCGCTAGGAGGCTTGTCAGTTTCTTCATCGTCTTTCTCCTTCCACCCCGTGCTTTTGCAACTTCCATGCCAGCCGCCCTACCCTGGAGGACAAGGGTTCCTTCGTCCTTTATAGAGGACAGTTGTCATGGCTCAAGATGGTACTCCTGCCCCGAGGGCTCCCCCGTCGCCGAAGCAACGGGTACCCATCCGCTATGGGGGTCTTCAGGGGGGATATCTATCGGCAGAACAGATTGCGGAATATCCCCGGAAATGGGAGAAGAGCCATAAAATAAGGGCGGGCCTCCCACTGGAGGACCGCCCTTGAGGTCAAGGTCGAGACAGGCTTACCAGCGGCGCCGGCCGAAAGGCCGGTCGCGGTACATGCCCGGACCCGGCCTATGCCAGCGGCCCATGCCCGGACCCATGGACCGGCCGGGCCCTCTGAAGCCCATCGGCCCCATGGCCATCCCGCCCCGTCCCATCATCCCGGGCCGGTCTATGAAAGCCCCTCGATAGCTCTTCATTTTCTCGAGCTGTTCGGGGGTGAAAATGGACTCCCAGGCCGCGCGGCTCTTGACAGACGCCTTCAGCCGGTCGGCGTGGAGGTTCGACATCCGGTCGATCGCGCCGTTGATCTTGGCCTCGTTGGCCGCGGGGTCCTTCATCAGCTCATCGAGCTCGCCGCGCATCTTCATCATCTGGTCGCGGAAGGCCCGGCTCTCCTCGACCCTGGCGTTGCGGAAGGCCTCGAGCTTCTTCTCCTGCTCGGGCGTGAGGTCGAGGATATCCCGGGCGGCCATCCGCATCCTCGGCAGGGGCCGGTCATCGCCCTGGTCCCCGGGCGCCTGGGCCGCCGCCGGAAGCACGAGTAGGGCCGCCAGAAAGACGGCTGTCAGGGCCGCTGCTATCGGGGCTCCGGTCATTTTTTTCATGTTCAGCCTCCTCGAAGATATGTCCAACCCTTTAGACGACGAGACGCCGAAAACCTTTGAGGGGCCCCGGGGCTTATTCTCTCCGGTGCCTCATCCGGTCGAGCGTGACGGCGATGACGATGATGGCCCCGATGATGATCTCCTGGATGTAGTTCGGCCAGCCCATCATGGTGCAGCCGTTGCGGAGAAAGGACATGATCATGACCCCGATCATGGTGCCCAGGATGCTGCCCTCGCCGCCGCTCAGGCTGCCGCCCCCGATGACGACCGCGGCGATGATGTCGAGCTCCAAACCGACGGCCACCGTGGGGTCGCCGACCGTGAGCCGCGAGAACTCCATGACCCCGGCCAGGCCGCAGAAAAGGCCGCCGATGACATAGATGAGCACCTTGACCCGGCCGGTCCGGATGCCGCAGAGACGGGCCGCGGGTTCGCTCGAGCCGATGGCGAAGATGTGCCGGCCGAAGACCGTGCGCCGGAGGACGACGGCCATGAGAATGGCCAGCAGGATGACGCCCCAGACCCCCGGGGCCGCGAGCAGCCAGGACGGGCGCGGGCTCCGGGCCATGAGCTCGTTGACCCAGGTCATGGGCGCGTCGATCTTCTGATTGCCGGCGATCCACTTGGCCGCCCCGCGGGCGATGCCCATCATGCCCAGGGTGACGATGAACGGGATGAGCCGCAGTCTCGTGATCAGGGCGCCGTTGACCAGGCCGACGGCCGCTCCCGTGAGGACCCCCAGGACCACGGCGGCCAAAGGAGGCGCTCCGGCATTGACGGCGTAGGCCGTGATGACGCTCGAGAGCGCGATGTTGGAGGCCGCGGACAGGTCGATGCCGCCGCTGATGATGACCAGGGTCATGCCGAGAGCCCCGAGGGCCACGATGACCGACTGGGTGGCGACGCTCGTGAAATTCGCAACCCGCAGGAAACGGGCCTGGACCTCGGGGATCAGGGAGAAGAGCACGATGACAAGAACGAGGCCGGCGAACGGGCCGAGGACGCCGAGGGCTTTCCGGATGCGTTCTGGGTTGGGTCGGTTCATCCCGGTATCCTTTCTTCTTCTTCGTCCCTGTTAGGCCCTTCGGAGGCCTGGCCGACCGTGGCCGCCGACATCAGGCTGTGCTCGTCCCAGTCGGCGGCCGGCCGGGACTCGACCAGAGCGCCGCGGTGGAAGACGGCGATCCTGTCGCAAACCCCGAGAAGCTCGGGCAGGTAAGAGCTGACGAAGAGCAGGGACTTGCCTTCCCGGGCCAGGGCCCCGATCCATTCATAGATCTGGGCCTTGCTGACGACGTCGATGCCCCGCGTCGGCTCGTCGAGGAGGAGGATCCCGGCCTTCTGATGGAGGAGACGGGCCAGGGCCACCTTCTGCTGGTTGCCGCCCGAGAGGCTGAGGACCTTTTGATCGGGACCCGCGGTCCGGAGGTTCATCCTCGCGACCCATTCCTCCACGGCCCGCCGCTGTCGCCCGGTCTGGATCAGGCCGCCCTTGAGATAGGGGGAATAATCGCTCAGGGTCATGTTGTCGGCGACGGACATGCTGAGCGCCAGGCCCTCTCCCTGCCGGTCCTCGCTGAGCAGCCCGAATCCCTGGCCGATCCTGGCCCACGGCCTCCCGTCCGCCGTTTCGACCCCCGAGACGACCAGGCATCCGCTCTCGACCCTGTCCAGGCCGAAGATCGTCCGCAGCATTTCCGTGCGGCCCGACCCGATGAGGCCGGCGATGCCCAGGATCTCGCCCTTGGCCAGGGTCAGGCTGACGGGGGCCGTCATCCGCCGGCCCCGGATGTCCTTCAGCTCCAGCGCGGGGCCGCCGATCCCGTGTTCCACCCGGGGGAACATCTGGGTGACCTTCCGTCCGACCATGAGCTGGATGAGGTCCTCGAGACCGGTGCCGGCCATGGGCCCGGAGCCGGCGGCCCGGCCGTCGCGCAGGACGGTGTAGGTATCGGCCACTTTCCGGACCTCCTCCAGGAAGTGGCTGATGTAGATGACGCTGACGTCCTGCTCCTTGAGCTTGCGAACGATCTCGAACAACCTGAGGCTGTCGTCCTGGGACAGGGAGCTGGTGGGCTCGTCCATGACCAGGATGCGGGACCGGCTCATCAGGGCCCGGGCGATCTCGACGATCTGCCTGGCGCCCACGCTCAGCCTCCGGACCGGGACATCGGCCGAGATCTCGGGATGGCGGACGAACTCCAGGGCTTCCCGGACCTTGTCCTTCATGGCCTTTCTGTCGAGCCAGCCCGCCGAATGGACCTCGCGGCCCAACATGACGTTCTCCTCGACCGTCAGGTGAGGAGCCAGGGTGAGCTCCTGGTAGACGATCGAGATGCCCGCCCGGAAACCGTCGAGGGGACCGGCCGGGGCGTAGGGCCGGCCGTCGATCTCCATCCGCCCCGAGTCGGGCGCGACGGCCCCGCTCAGGATCTTCATCATGGTGCTTTTCCCGGCGCCGTTCTCCCCAAGAAGAGCGTGGACCTCCCCGCGCTTGAGCTCGAATGTCACGTCGTCGAGGGCCCGGGTCGCGCCGAAGGTCTTGGTGACCCCGGTCATCCGGAGGACGATGGGGCTTTCGCGGGAGTTCCTCATCACCGGGGGGTGGTGGCGAGATCGGGCTCCAGGAGGGACTTGATCTCCGGGTCGTCCATGTTTTCCGCGGTGGCCACGGTGACGCCGGTGTCGATGACCTTTTCGACCTGTTCGCCCCGCAGGTGGGCGACGATGGTCTTGACCCCCAAATAGCCCATCTTCATCGGGTTCTGCAGGACGAGCCCGTGGAGATGGCCGTCACGCAGGCCCTGGATGAGCTTGGGAGAGCTGTCGAAGCCGACGAATTTCACCCGGCCGGCGAGGCCGGACGATTGCAGGGCCCGGAGGGCGCCGAACGTGCTTGATTCGTTGGGGGCGAAAATGCCCTCGACGTCGGGGAACCGGCTGATGAGATTCTCGGCCAGCTGGAAGGCGGTTTCCGTGGTGGCCCCCGCGTACTGGTCCTGAACGAGAAGGACGAGGCCCGGGAACTCCTTCCTGACGGTATCGAGGAAGCCGGCCTCCCGGAGCATCGTGCTGGCCGACCCTTCCTGGTAGCGGATGAGGAAGATCCGGCCGCGGCCGCCGAGGAGCCCGCCCAGGCGATGGGCCGCGAGGACCCCGCCGCGGTAATTGTCCGTCGCGACGTAGCTCACGTAGTCGTCGCCTTGGAGCCCGGAATCGATGACGACGACGGGGATCCCTTCGCGGACCGCGTCCCGGACGGGGCGCATGAGGGCCCGGTCGTCGAGGGGGGCCAGGACGATGCCGTCCACGCCTCGGCTGATGAAATCCTCGACCACGGTGATCTGCTGGGACCGGTCGTCCTCCTTCTGGGGCCCCTTCCAGATCGTCTCGACGCCGGCCTCGCGGCCCGCCTGCTCGGCGCCGGCCCGGATGGACTTCCAGAACTCGTGGGTCGTGCCCTTGGGAATGACGGCGATGCTGAGCCTGCGCTCCTCGCCGGGGCCGGGATGGTCCGCGGCCTTCGGGCCGCAAGCGGCGAGAAGAAGGGCCGCGCTCAGACAGCCCGCCAGGAACATGCGCACAGGGGAACTCATGGCCCAAGTATATCGGGAACGGACCCCCCGGTCAAAGCGGACGGGAGAGAAACAGAGGGAGCCGCCTTCGGCGGATCTCCCGCGAAAGGGGCTCCCCTCGGCGGTTATTTCTTCTTGAGGATGGGCATCCCGGTCTTCGTCGTCTCCTGGACGACATAGCCCTCGGGAACCGCGTTGAGCGCCTCGGGCCGGATGTCGCGGGCGAAGTAGTAGATCGTCTGCAGCCGGCCGCCCTTCAGGTTGACCTGCTTGGAGTGGAGGAAGTAGCTGACCCCCCTGGAATTCTTGAATTCATAAGCCATCGTATATACCTCCGATTTAGATTGCCGCCTTGACGCTGAATATCGGCTTGGTTCAATTTATATAGGTATTCCCGCCTGATGTCAAGACCGCGCCGACGCACGGGCTCATTGGATGTAGTCGACCGGCGGCGGCATGTCGGACGGGACGATCGTTCCGTAGGCGTCCTCGTACCGCTTGATGTTGGCCTGCAGGGCTTCGAGGAACCGCTTGGCGTGGGCCGGGCTGACGATGATCCGGCCGACGAGCTTTCCGAACGGCCCGTCGGGAAACAGGAAGGCGAAATCGAAGATGAACTCCTCGCGGGAATGACGGATGGCGGCGATACTGGCGTACTGGCCGAGAGCCATCGCTTCGTCGACCTTGATCTCCACTTTTTTCTGGTCCATGATCCCTCCGATGTTTCGGTCCGGTCCCATTGTGAGGCGAAACTCGCTGAAAATCAATACCTTGAGCGGATCTGAAAAAAATGTGCGCGAAAATGAAGATTTCGCTTTACATTTGTTTTTCGGGTGCTATAATGATGATGGCTTTCTTGTGCGGGCTGGAGAAAGCCCCCACCTTTTTGGTTCCCATCATCAACCCCCCTTTTGCTGACAACAGCCCGCACCTCATATCAGGAATCGGAAATATCAGACCTCACTTCGTGAAGCGCTCGATCGTACGCCGCACGGCCGCCTCGCACACCTTGCAGAACGGTTTCGTCCCCTTGGTGAACATCAGGCAGTCCAGCTGAGGGCGGAAAAGACCCTGGGACGCGTAGCCGGCACCCTCGAAGGCTCCGACCTTTTCCCAGTACCTGCTCTTGCGCAGAAAATCATCGACCTTGGCGGCGTGTTCCCGCGACAGACGCTCCGACTCCTCCTCGGCCTCGGCTACTTCGGCCGCGCCGGCCCCTTCCCTCTTCATCCGGGCGATCTTGGCGTTGATGTCGGACCGCGTGCTCTGGTAGGCGTTGTCCATCCGGTCGAACTCGGCCTTTTCCCAGAGGGTCGGGACCTCGACCCCCGGGCTGACCAGGTCCGCCCATTTCAGACGGGCCGGGTCCAGCAAGGCCGTGATGTTGGGCTCGACCGGTTCGACGCCGCGGGGATAGAACTCGTTGTAAGCGACCTCGGAGGTGTAGTACTCGTCCGCGAGGCCGGTGAAGGAGTGTCCGAACTCGTGCAGAAAAAGGTATTCGTGCCACTGGTTGCCGGTCGTGAACGTGCAGTACAGGTTGTAGATCCCGCCGCCTCCGTAGCGCTCGTGGTTGACCATGATGGCCAGGGCGTCGTACGGCACGTGGGCCGCGATGTCCCGGAGGCTCCGGTTGTCCTCGGTCAGGAGGTAGCGCTCCGAACCCAGCGAATCGAAGGTCGTTCCGACGGCCGTGGACTTGAAGACGCCGTGGCTCGGCTCGTCGGGGCCGCTCTCGGCGGAGGGCTTGAAAACGCCATAGATGTTGAACTTGTCCCGGTTGGACCTGTAGGGCTCGAGCTTGAACAGGATGTCCGCGAAGCGGTCGAGGTCGGCCCGGACCTTGGCCTCTTCGCCCTCCGTGTAGCCTTCGGCCACGAACGCCAGATCGACTTTCCGGTGGGCGTCGCCGGACTTGAGGACCTCGATGACCTTGACGCCCGGCACGAGGCTCTCCCGGAGGACGGTCGAAGCCTCGGGGTCGATCTCCTGGCTGAACAGGGGACGAAAGACGTTCTGCCGGTCCCTCATCTCCACGGCGAACAGGACGGGCTTGCGGGGGTAAGGGATGAGGGCGGTCTCGTGGTAGGTCCGGCGGACGCCCTGCGCGGCCGCGTCCGAGGTCTTGTACTCCCCGAAGTAGCTGTCGAACCCCCTGGAGAAGATGAGGGTGCCGGTCGCCGCGTCGGTGACCTTGACGAGATACCGTCCGAGGTTGAGGGGGTCGATCAGAGCGGCCTTGCTCCCGGCCCAGATGCCCTGCCGGTAGACGCGGTCGAGGGAGACGAGGTCCTCGGTCGCGTGCCCGATGTGGAAGAAGTCGACGCGCATCGTCGCATCGACGAAATACGTGTCGAAGCCGGGCCCGCCCGCGGCCCGCGGGCCCCCGCAGGCCAGGACGGCCAGGACGAGGAAAATGACGGAACGCTTCATGGATCCCTCCTTCAATATCGGTCCTTCCCCCGTTCCCGGGGTTCAACTGGCGGCAGGTCCGTGGCCCGCCCGTCAGGGCCTGACGATCCGGCCGGCGGTCTCTTTGATGATCTTGAAAGCGGCGGCGGCGGTGATGCCGGAAGCGTCGCGGCCGGGATTCAGCTCGACGATGTCCAATCCCACGATGCGGCCCTTGAGGGCCTGGATGATTTGGACCGCCTGACGGGTCGAGAGGCCGCCGGGCTCGTGATGGGAGACCCCCGGGGCGAAGGCGGGATCGAGGGCGTCCATGTCGAAGGAGATGTAGAGGGGGTTCGAGAACTTGAAATGAAGGGGCTCCTGGATGTCCTTCATCTCGACCATGCGGACGCCGTGCTTGAGGGCCTTGGAGCGGTGCGCGGAGGTCACCGCCCGGACGCCGACCTGGACGACGCTCTCCGCCAGCCCGTCCTCGAGGATCCGGGCGAAGGGACAGGCGTGGGACAGCCTGTCCCCGTAGAGGTCGTCGTAGAGGTCCGGGTGGGCATCGAAATGGAGGACGTCCAGGGGCTTGTGGGCGGCGGCAAAGGCCTTGAGCACGGGGTAGGTGATGGAGTGGTCGCCGCCGAGGACGATGGGAACGGCCCCCTTGGCCAGGACGCCGGCCACGGCCTTCTCGATCAGGCCGAAGGTCTTGTCGGGGTCTCCCGACGTGTCGACGTCGCCCAGGTCGACCATGACCGTTTCTTCCTCCAGGTCGACGCCGAGCTCCGTCCACCCGCAGTAGCACTTTCCGGTCGACACGGCGCGGATGGCCCCGGGGGCGTCCGCCGCCCCGCGCAAGTAGCTGGATTTCTCGTCGAACGGGACGCCGAGGACGGCGATCTTGAAATCGGGGTTCTCGGAAAGGGGTTTGACGGCCCCGCCGAAATCGGACATCGCGCACCTCCTCAGGAAAACGGCCCACCGATTATACATAAACGGGGCCGGTTCCCCAAGGGGCCGAAGGTCCGCCTGTTACAAAAAAAATCCCCCTCCGGACTTCCCGCGGGACCGTCGGGAGGGGGCCTAAAGGGGAAGAGAGATCCTCCGCCTTCTCCCTTTTCACAACCTTGGCGCCGCCTCATGCGAGGCGATCGCGGCTTCGGGCTGCGACGGGAGCAGAATCACACGGCGCAGAGGTCGGGTCAATCGCCCCCCGCGGCGGTTCCCGGGGTGGGAAAAAGGGCTTATTCTCCCCTCCCGCGACTAGCCCCTCACCGGCCCCTCTTCCGGTCCCAGGGAAGGACCTTTGATTTTGGCGGGCCCGCGGATATAATGTCCCTTCACAAAAGAGA
>JAWOHF010000025.1:0-14144 GCA_046496285.1 Candidatus Aminicenantota bacterium | reverse complement strand
CCCTGGGGCTGGGAGAAGGATTAGGCCCGGCTTCCGCCGCTCAGAACATGAAGTCGAGGTCCGCGGGCGTGCCGGAGATCACACTGACGACCGTCGACTGGGTCGTCTGGCCGTAGGTCCAGGCGACGACCGAGTAATCGCCGACCGGGAGCTCGATCTCGTACTCGCCGCCGTTGGCGACGTTGACCGACAAGACCTCGATCATGACCTTGGTGGTGCCGTCCGGCAAAGTCACTTCCTGCCGGAAGGAGATCGTCACGAACGTCTCGTCGGTCGCGCCGGCGATGGTCACCTCGCCGCCGACCGCGCCTTTCTCCGCCGCCGCGAGGGCGAAGTCCTGGGTGTAGGTCATGCCGGCCTCGGTCGTCAGGGCGGCCGCGGCCGTCGCGTAATCCATCTTGGCGGCGACGATGTTGTACGCGCCGGGGGCGATGAACATCTTGAAGCCTCCGGTCTCGTCGCTCACGGTCGAGGCCTTCACGGCGACCTGGTCCTTGATGTCCGCGGCCCCGGCGTCATAGACCTGGGCGCTGACGATGGCCCCTTCCACCACGGCCTCATCGGCGGCCTGAGTGACCGTCCCGGAAACGATGGATGCCTCGCTCTCGGTAAGGACCTTGATGGTCGGCTTCAGCAGATATTGCCCGCTGCGGCCGGCGATGACCACCGATTCGGAGGCGCTGAAATCGAGGATGAGCTCGGTCGTACCGCTCTCGCCGATGGTGAACGCGTGAACGATCTTGACCCCTGACTGATAGCCGCTGGGGATCTTCAGCTCGTGATAGGCCTGCTCGGAGTCGATGACATAGTTCGGGAAAGGATGGGGCCGGCTGAGAATGTTGGCCCGGTCATCGGGCATGTCGCCGAGGTAGAGCCTCAGCTGCGAGTAATGGCCGGCGGTCAGGTCGACCAGGGCCAGCTGCTCGCGCACCCCGTTGACGAGTTCGAGGAGGTTGTAGGTCCGCCCGGGCGTGGCGATGGTCTGCCACATTTCCTCTCCTTCGTCGGCCCGGTGGACATCAATCTGCTTGACCGTGATATAAACCGCGTCATACAGGTCGGTCGCCGCGTCGGTCAGGCTCAGGCTGAGCTGCCCCGAGTCGCTCCCGCCGATGCCGCAGGCGATGAGCCCGACGATCGGCAGCGCCACGAGCCCCTTCAGGGCCAACTTCAAGTTTCTCATTTCGACCTCCTTAGTCCTAAAAAAAATATAATCATCCCACATTCACGTATGCATGAAACATGCCAATGGTCATCTTGTTTATTTTCATTTGGATAAGTTGAGATTCGGGCCTCGTTTGAAGACAAAACTGTTGGGCATTCGACATTATTGTGGGTCATCGACCCTGACCCGCGCGCGCCGCGGCGACGACGAGATCGCCTTTCCGGTCCTCCAGATGGGAGGCGATGAGGTCGCGCGCGGCCGGTCATGCCGGCCCTGGTCCGAGCGTCATCGCTCCGCCTTCCGCCCGGCACGGGCCTCGTCGACCATGGTCTTGACCTCCTTCATCAGGGTCGGGACATGGTAAGGGATGCCCTCCTTGATGGTCCATTCGATGCCCCCGCCGCGCACGACCCCGACCTTCGGGTCGCCGGGCATGACCGGGCTGTAGTTGTCGATGACCTTGCCGTCGTAAGTCAGGACCTCGGTCCCGTAGGGATTGAGGAGGCGCAGGTTCTCGACCGGGTTGCCGTTGACGACCAGGAGATCGGCGATGAACCCCTGGCGGACCTTCCCCAGCCGGTCCTCCATCCCGACGAGCTTGGCCCCGCCGACTGTCGCCATCTTGATGACTTCGAGCGGGTGGAAGCCGGCCTCCTCGAGAAGCTCCATCTCGTGGACCTGCCCGAACCCGTAAAGCGAGTAGATGAACCCGGCGTCGTCGCCGACGGCGATGTTGCCGCCCTTGACGCCGAACTCCTTCAAGGCCTCCATCCAGACCTGGTAATTCTTCTTCCAACGGACCTCCTGGGTGTTGGTCCATCCCAGGAAATAGGACCCGTGGTTGCGCATGTCCGGGGAGAAGTACCGCTCCATCGAGGGGTGAAGATAGTCCTTGTACCAGGGCAGGTTCTGGGCCCGGATGACGTCGCGGCTGGCGACGTAGATCGACAGCGTCGGGCACCAGGTGACGTTGTTGGCGATCATCAGGTCGAGGACCTCGGACAGCTTCTTCCGGTTGAGGTTGGGCTGGATGTAGAGCTCGCCGGCCCGGCCGAAGCGGTGGATCTCGTTGCTGGCGTTGTGTTCCGGCGGAAAGTTCTGGATGCCGTCCAGCGCGGCGTCGGCGACCCCGTAGAAATGCTCGATCGAGGTCGCCCCGAGCTCGGCCCAGTCCTTGGCCGTCGTCTCGTCGACCGCGATGTGGACGGCCGTGCGCAGACCCTGCTTCTTGGCCTCGCCGAGAAGGGCCTCGACGAGGTCGCGGTCCATGCCGAAGGCCTTCAGCCCGTCCACACCCTGGGCCTTGGCGTAGCGCACCCCCTCGCGGATGAGCTCGGCGGTGTGGGCCCCTTTCGAGGCCCAGATCCGCTCGTAGAGCAGGATGCGCGGGGCGACGAGCTTCCCGGCATGGCTCTGGGCCCGCCACTCCTTGGCCTTCTCCCAGTCGGCCCCGACGTCGCGGACGGTCGTGGCCCCCGCCGCGAGGTACAGGTTGAGCTCGTACTGGAGGGGCTGGGGGACGCCGCCCCGCTCGTCCTGGAGATGAATGTGGCCGTTGATGATCCCGGGCATGACGTACTTGCCCGTGGCGTCGATGACGGCGTCCGGCGTCCAGCCCCGCGGGACCCGGCCGACGGCCGTGATCCGCCCGTCCTCGACGCAGACGTTCGCCGGACCGAAGGGCGGCTCGGCGTTGCCGTAGATGACCATGGCGTTGCGGATGAGGAGCTTCTTGTAGAGGCCGGCATGATCGGGCGTCTTGGCTTCAGGGCCGGCTTGCGGGGTCTGGGCGGCCGCGGGGCCGGGCGGGCCGAGAAGGCTCGAGGCCAGCAGCGCCGCGACGAATGCTCCGGCAACGGCTCTTTTTCTCATGGGTCCCTCCTCGTCCGAAGATCTCTCCGAGAGGCCCATGCTAATTCACGCCGGAACGAGATGTCAAATTTTGACTCGGGCCGCCGGCCGTGCTATTCTAGCCCATACTCCGATCGGTGCCATGAGGGTTGAGCCATGAATGATAAGGTCGCGTTCGCCGCCGTCCTCGTCCTGGCCGTCGCCGCCGCTCCCGCGGCCTTGCCCGCCGGGACGCCCGAAGAGGCCTTGAGGACGGGCCGCCAGATCTTCCTCCAAAACTGCGTCGCCTGCCACGGGGCGGACGGGAAGGGACATTCCCGGAGCCGGGTCGGCTTCGACGTGCCCCCGCCGGACCTTACCGATCCGGATTTCTCCTCCCGCGAGCCCCATTGGGATTGGGTGGGGATCGCCTCTCTCGGCGGCCCCACGCGGGGTTTCTCGGAGATCATGCCGTCTTTCCGCGATGCCCTGACCATGGAGGAGCTTGACCTTGTTGTCGCCTACGCCAAGTCGCTCGGACATGACCCGGCCCGGCCCCCCGGCGAGTTCAACCTCCCCCGGCCGCTGGTCACGAGCAAGGCCTACCTCGAGGACGAGATCGTCTTCTCGGCCACGGTCAACGAGGCCTCGAACGGCCTGAGCTCGTTCGGCGGCAAGATCGTCTACGAGCAGCGCTTCGGGTCCCGCAACATGTGGGAGGTCGTCCTGCCTTTTGGCTGGAACGAGCGCTACACGGGCTTCGAGCCGGGGCCGACCGAATGGCGGGCCAGCCTGGGCGACGCCGCCGTGGCCGTCAAGCGGGCCTTCTATCACAATCTGAAAAAGGGCTCGATCCTCAGCGGTGCCGCCGAGCTCATCCTGCCGACGGGGGACAGGGCCTCGGGCTTCGGCAAGGGAACGTTCATCTTCGAGCCCTTCCTGGCCTATGGCCAGATCCTACCGGCCGACTTCTTCCTCCAGGCCCAGGCCGGGATGGAGATCCCCTTCCAGACGAGCAAGGCCTCCAACGAGGCCTTCCTCCGGCTCGTCCTCGGCCGGAGCTTCAACTTCAAGCCCTGGGGCCGGACCTGGTCGCCCATGGTCGAGCTGCTGGCCGCCAAGGAGCTGGTGTCGGGCGAGAGGGTCCTGTTCGACGTCGTGCCCCAGATCCAGGTGACGGTCAACAAGCGGCAGCACATCATGTTCAACGTCGGGGTCCGGATGCCGCTCAACGAGACCCCGGGCCGCAACTTCGCGGTCATCGCCTACCTTCTTTGGGACTGGTTCGACGGGGCCTTCTTCGACGGGTGGTAAGACAATGAAACAACAACGCATCGTGCTGCTCATCGTTTCCCTGACGGTTTTCGGCGCGGCCGCGGCCGCCGTGCGCGTGCCCGCGCTCTTCATCACCTCGGACCGCTGCCAGGCCTGCCATAACGGCCTGGTGACGCCCAAAGGCGAGGACGTCTCCATAGGCGCCGACTGGCGGGCCTCGATGATGGCCAATGCCGCCCGCGATCCCTACTGGCAGGCCTCGGTCCGCCGCGAGACCCTGGCCAACCCGAAGATCGCCGCGGCCATCGAGCACGAGTGCTCGGCCTGCCACATGCCCATGGTCCGCTATCAGGCCAAGGCCGGCGGGGCCATGGGCCAGGTCTTCGCCAACCTTCCGGCTGTCCCCCTGGCCCTTCCCAACGCCGCCTTGGCGATCGACGGCGTGTCGTGCGTGATGTGCCATCAGATCGGCCCGGACAAGCTCGGCGAGCCCGAGAGCTTCACGGCCGGCTTCGTCGTCGACGCCGCGGCCCCCTGGGGCTCGCGCAAGATCTTCGGCCCTTACGAGATCGACCAGGGCCGGACGCGGGCCATGAGCTCCTCCTCCGGGTTCATTCCCGAGAAGGCCGACCACATCCGCAGCTCCGAGCTCTGCGCCACGTGCCACACCCTCTTCACCCATTCCTACGACGAGAACGGCGAAGTCGTCGGTGAGCTCCCCGAGCAGGTTCCGTATCTCGAATGGAAGCACAGCGGCTATTACGGAAAACAGGGTTGCGTGTCGTGCCACATGCCCAAGGTCGGGGAGAAGATGCCCATCTCCTCGACCCTGGGCCAGCCCCGTGAGGACCTCGCCCGCCACGTCTTCCGGGGCGGCAACTTCTTCATGCCCAAGATCCTCAACCTCCACCGGGACGCCCTCGGCGTCGCCGCCGAGTCCCTCGAGCTGGCCGCGGCCTCGGCCCGGACGGCGGAGCACCTGCAGACGTCGTCGGCCCGGCTCGCCGTCGGCGGCCTCCGCGTCGAGGACGGCACGCTCCACGCGGAGGTCGTCCTCCGCAACCTGGCCGGGCATAAGCTGCCGACCGCCTACCCCTCGCGGCGCGCCTGGGTCCGTTTCGTGGTCCTCGACGGCAAGGGGGCCGTGGTCTTCGAATCCGGCCGCCTCAACGCCGACGGTTCGATCGCCGGCAACGCCAATGACGAGGACGCCTCCCGCTTCGAGCCCCACTACACCGAGATCCGTAACGCCGACGAGGTCCAGATCTACGAGCCCATCCTCGGCGCTCCCGGGGACAAGGTGACGACCGTGCTCCTGGCCGCGACCCATTACCTCAAGGACAACCGCATCCTGCCGTTCGGCTTCGACAACGCCACCGCGCCCGGCGACATCGCCGTCAAGGGCGGGGCGGCGGAGGACGAGGACTTCAAGGCCGGAGGCGACCGGGTCCGCTATGCGGTCCCGGTCGGGGCCTCGTCCGGGCCGTTCACGGTCCGGGCCGAGCTCTGGTACCAACCCATCGGCTTCCGTTGGGCCCGCAACGTCGAGGACCGGCCGTCGGACGAGGCCGTCCGTTTCTCATCCTACTACGAAGCCCTCTCGACGTCCTCGGGGATTGTCCTGGCTAAAGCGGAAGCGAAGAGCGAATAGACTCCCGGATTCCTTGACTCGGGTCGAGGGCCGGTGTTATATCTTTTGTCTTATTTTCCGCCCCCCGGAATGCCGGCCAGGAGGAGCCCGTGAAGATCGCCGTTTGCATCAAGCAGGTCCCCGACACCACGGACGTCAAGATCAATCCCGAGACCAACACCCTGGTCCGGGAGGGCGTCGCCAGCATCATGAACCCGTTCGACGAGTATGCCGTCGAAGAGGCCCTGCTCCTCAAAGAGAAGCACGGCGGAGAGGTCCAGGTCATCACCATGGGCCCTCCCCAGGCCGTCGAGGCCCTCAAGCTGGCCCTGGCCATGGGCGCCGACAAAGCCTATCTCGTCTCCGACCGGGCCTTCGCCGGGGCCGACACCTTGGCCACGGCTTACACGCTGGCCCTGACCATCCGCAGCCTCGGCGAGTTCGACCTGGTGATATGCGGCAAGCAGGCCATCGACGGCGATACGGCCCAGGTCGGGCCGGGCATTGCCACCCGAATGGGGATCCCCCAGCTGACCTACATCACCAAGGTCCGGTCGGTCGACCCGGCGGGCAAGAGGATCGTCGTCGAACGCCTCCTCGAGCACGGCCGGGAGACCGTGGAATCCAGCCTGCCGGCCCTGATGACCGTCGTCAAGGACATCAACAAGCCCCGGCCCGTCTCGCTCATGGGCATCCGGAAGGCGTCGCGGGCCGAGATCCCGGTCCTGACCGCCGGGGCCATCGGGGCCGACGAGAACCGCATCGGATTGAAGGGATCGCCCACCTGGGTGACCAAGATCTTTTCCCCGGAGGCCCGCGGCGGGGGAGGGGAGATCCTGCAGGGCGACCTGCCGGAGGCCGTGTCCGCCCTGGCGGACAGGATCATGGGCACCAAGCTGGTCAAGTGACGGAGTAACCAATGGCCGAGCTGATCATCGACAAGGAAACCTGCACGGGCTGCGAGGCCTGCATTCCCTCCTGTCCCTTCGGCGCCCTGAGCATGGAGGACGGAACGGCGGTCGTCGACGAGAAATGCACCTTCTGCGGCGCCTGCGTCGACGTCTGCCCGGTCGCCGCCATCACCCTCCACAAAGAGGAGAAGGCGGCCGCGGCGACGCCCGGGGAATACAAGGACGTCTGGGTGTTCATCGAGCACGAGGAGGGCCAGGTCTCGACGGTGTCCTTCGAGCTCCTCGGCGAGGGCGCGATACTGGCCCGCGATCTGGGCTGCCGGCTCTGCGGCATGCTGTTTTGCGATCCGAAGGCCGTCGAGGCCCACGCCGCCGAGGCCGTCGCCCACGGGGCCGAGATCGTCTACGTCATGGAAAGCCCCCTGCTCGGGTCATACCGCACCGATCCCTACGCCCGGGCGGCCGTGGACCTCATCCGCAAGTACAAGCCCGAGGTCGTCCTGTTCGGGGCCACGACCCAGGGGCGGGATTTCGCGGGGACCGTGGCCACGACCCTGGAGGCCGGGCTGACGGCGGATTGCACGGGGCTGGCCATCGACCCCGAAACGAAGTTCCTCAAGCAGACCCGGCCGGCCTTCGGCGGCAATATCATGGCCACCATCCTCGACTATCCCGGCTATCGGCCTCAGATGTCCACCGTCCGGCCCAAGGTTTTCGCCATGCCGGCCCGGGACGCGGGCCGGAAGGGCCAGGTCGTTCGCGAGACCCTGGCCATGACCGAGGACGAGGTCCGGACCAAGGTCCTGGAGTTCGTCAAAGGGGAGGAGACCGTCAATCTGGCCGACGCCGAGATCATCGTTTCCGGCGGCCGGGCGATGGGGTGCGCGGAGAACTTCAAGGTGCTCCAGGAGCTGGCCGACACGCTGAAGGCCGCCCTGGGCGCCTCCCGGGCGGCCGTCGACGCCGGCTGGATACCCTACCATCATCAGGTCGGTCAGACCGGCCGCACCGTCCGGCCCAAGATCTATTTCGCCTGCGGCATCTCGGGGTCCGTCCAGCACCAGGCGGGAATGAAGACCTCGGACATCATCGTGGCCATCAACAAGGACCCCGAAGCGCCCATCTTCCAGATCGCCACCTACGGCATCGTCGGCGACCTGTTCCAGGTCGTTCCGCTGCTGGCGCAGGAATTCAAAAAACGTCTGGGGGGACAGGCTTAATGAAGCCGTTCGCGCCTAGATTCGAGGCGGGCGTCGTCTTTCTTCTGGCAACCTTGCTGGCCGCCCCCTTCCTTGCCGGCGCCGAGGTCAAGGCCGTCCGGGTCGGGCAGGGCCCCCGCATCGACGGGCTCCTCGACGACGAAGTCTGGCGTTCGGCCGTCCCCGTCACGGGCTTTCGCATGATCGAGCCCCGGCCCGACGGCGACCCGACGGAGCGGACCGAGGTCCGGGTCCTCTACGACGACGCCAATCTCTACATCGGTGTTCTCTGCTTCGACAGCGAGCCTTCCAGGATCACGGCCAACACCATGGCCCACGACAGCGGCGGCTCGACCCAGAGGATGGGGTTCGGGCGTCCCGCGGCGGCGGCCAGCGACGACCTGGTCCGCATCCTGCTCGACCCGTTCCAGGACAAGAGGACGGCCTACATTTTCTATGTCAATCCCCGCGGCGCCCGCAGCGAAGGCCTGGCCTACGCCGGCAGCGCCAATCTCAGCTGGGACGGCATATGGGAGGCCCGCAGCCGGATCCTCGCGGAGGGTTGGAGCGTCGAGCTGCGCATCCCGTTCAAGACCATCTCGTTCAAGCCCGGCCTGGCCGCGTGGGGCCTGAACATCGAGCGGACCGTGGCCCGCAAGCAGGAGACCGTCCGGCTGGCGGGATCGACCCCCGACAGCAACTTCAACAACCCCAACGAGGCCGCGGCCATGACCGGCATCGAGGGCATCCGGCAGGGGATGGGGGTCACGTTCAAGCCCTACGGGCTGGTCAGCGCGAGGGGCGGCGGCCTTGACGGCGGGGGGACGGATTGGCAGGTCGACGGCGGCTTCGACCTCTACAAGAGCTTCACGCCCAACCTGGTCGGCGTCGCCAGCTACAACATGGACTTCGCCGAGACCGAGGTCGACGAGCGGCGCATCAACCTGACCCGTTTCCCGCTCTTCTTCCCGGAAAAGAGGATGTTCTTCCTCGAGGGGTCCGAGGTCTTCAGCTTCAGCTCGAGCATCAGCTTCACGCCCTTCTTCAGCCGGAGGATCGGGCTCTACGAGGGGGACCAGGTCCCGGTCATGTACGGGGCCAAGGTCTACGGCAAGGTCGGCAACACCAACCTGGCCTTTCTGGACGTTCAGACGGGCGACTTCGAGGACGCCGCCGGCAACAGCGTCCCCGGCCAAAATCTCCTGGCGGCCCGGATGACCCAGAACATCTTCGCCCAGAGCAAGGTCGGCTGGATCTTCACCAACGGCAGCCCGACCGGCGAGAAGAACTCGCTCGCGGGCGCGGACTTCAACTACTCGTCCTCGAAGTTCCTCGGCGACAAGAACATCATGCTGGCCGCCTGGGCGGCCTACAACTGGAACGAGAGAGAAGAGGGCCGCCACCACGGCTTCGGCTTCCGGGCCGACTACCCGAACGACCTCTGGAACGTCCAGACGACCTATGCCTATTACGGCGAGGCGCTCGACCCCGGGCTGGGCTACATGATGCGCCAGGGGATACAGACCGGCTACGTCCGCGTCGCCTACCAGCCGCGCCCGGCCGGCGGATCTCTCGGGCGGTTCGTCCGCCAGTTCTTCTTCGACACGAGCGCCGACTTCTACTGGGACCTGGCCGGGAAGCTCGAGACGAGCAAGCTGGACTTCTCGCCGCTGAGCTTCCGGACCGAGAGCGGCGAGCAGATCGAGACGAGCGTCGAGATCAACCGCGACGTCCTGCCCTACGACTTCGAGATCGCCGAGGGCGTCGTCCTGCCCGCCGGCCCCTACGATTTCACCAACTTCCAGGTCGAGCTGGCCAGCTCGAGACACCGGCCGGCGTCCTTGAGCGCCGAATACAAGTTCGGCCGGTTCTACTCGGGGCACTACGACGACGTCAGGCTGGGCTTGACCCTGAAGTATAAAGGCTACGCCACGCTGTCTTTTGACGCGAACATGGTCCGCGGCCGGCTTCCCGAGGGCGGCTTCAGCGAGAACGTCTACCAGGTCAAGGCCGACATCTTCCTATCGCCCGACCTCGGGCTGATGAACTACGTCCAATATGACGACATCTCGCGCAAGCTAGGCTGGAACGCCCGCCTCCGCTGGCAGATCTCGCCGGGCAACGAGCTCTATCTCGTCTACAACCAGGGATGGGAGAGGAGCTGGGACCCAACCAGCCGTTTCCTTCCCCTGGAGGGCCGGGGAGTCTTCAAGATCTCGCTGTCGTTGAGGCCTTAGGGAGACGACCGCTTTCGGCATCGCCTTGTAAAGCACTGAATGTAAAGAAAAGAGCGAGCTTGCGCCCGCGGCGGGAAAACGGGGGCTGCCGCTCCAGGGGTGACCGGGGGGAAGTGCGGGCCCCCCTTCTTGGCATGTTCCTTGCTCTCGAAGGAGGCAAAGTGAACGATCTTGGACAGGACGGAAACTCTTTGGCCCCCTCGAACGTATACAATAGCGAGGGGAAAAGAGTGAAATTGGGAAAAGAGACGGAAAATGGCCACGTGTTGCCCCAACTGCAGAACCGACAACCCTGACACCGCCAATTTCTGCTTCAACTGCGCCACGACGCTTCGAGAAGGCCTGTCCGCAGGCCAAACCCCCTCGCGGACCCCGAGCCGCCCACAGGCCCCCCAACCGGACGTCACCCGGACCATGGAAACCTACGCCTGGGACCTCGCGACGGGCTCGGTCTTCGCCGGGCGCTTCCAGATCATCGAACAGCTCGGCCGGGGGGGCATGGGCCGGGTCTACAGGGCGCTCGACCAGAAAACGCACGAGGAAGTGGCCGTCAAGGTCATCCGCCCCGACATCGCCGCGGACAGGCGGACGCTCGAGCGCTTCGTCAACGAGATCAAGCTGGCCCACAAGATCTCCCACCGGAACATCGGCCGGATGTATCACTTCGGGGAGGAGCAGGGACTCCACTACATCACCATGGAGTACGTCCCCGGCGAGGACCTGAAGAGCTTCATCCGCCGGTCGCGGCGACTGGACGTCGGCACGACCGTGACCATCGCCAGGCAGGTTTGTCAGGGCCTGAGCGAAGCCCACGAAGCCGGGATCGTCCATCGCGACCTGAAGCCCAGCAACATCATGATCGACAAAGAGGGCAACGCCAAGATCCTGGATTTCGGGATCGCCCGGGCCCTGGATACGCAAGGGCTGACGGCCGAGGGCATCGTCATCGGCACGCCGGAGTACATGTCGCCCGAACAGGTCGAGGGCAAGGCGTCGGACCGCCGTTCGGACATCTACTCCTTCGGCGTGATCCTGTTCGAAATGGTCACCGGACGGACCCCGTTCGCCGCGGACACGCCCTTCGTCGTGGCCTTCAAGCAACAGTCCGAGATGCCGCCCCGCCCCGAGGACCTGAACCCGCAGACCCCTCCCGGGCTGGGGGCCGTCATCCTCAAGTGCCTGGAGAAGGACAAGGAAAAAAGATACCAGTCCGCCGAAGAGCTCTGCGCCGACCTGGGGCGGGTCGAAGAGACCATTCAGACGGCCACGGCCGCCAGCCCCTGGACGAGGCCCACGACCAGGAAGACCCGCCTGGTCCGGAACGGCCCCTTCCCCTGGCGTAAGGCCCTTGTCCCGGCCCTCGGGTTCGGCCTGATCCTGGTCGCGGGGATCGCCGTCCGGGGGATCATCCCCAGGGCCGTCGGGGCCAGCCACACCGTCGCCGTCGTCGGGTTCGAGAACCTGACCGGGGACATGAGTTATGAGTACCTGAGAAAGGCCATCCCCAACCTGCTCATCACCAGTTTGGAGCAGTCGAAATACCTGACCGTCATGTCCTGGGAGCGGCTCAACGACCTGGCGTCCAAGGCCGTCCGGCAAGAGAACGCCGACTCCGCCCGGGACGAGGGGGGGCTCTGGTTCGAGATCTGCCGCAAGGAGGGCATCGAAGCCCTCGTCCTGGGGAGCTTCACGAGGGCCGATAACTACTTCGCCACGGACGCCAAAGTCTACGACGTTCAGACCAAGAACCTGCTCAAGAGCGTCGGCTCGAGGGGCGACGGGGTCGGCAGCATCCTGAGGACCCAGATCGACGAGCTGAGCCGCGAGATCTCCAAGGGCGTCGGGCTTTCGGAGCGCGCGGCCGCCCGGCACGTGAACCCGATCCGGGAAGTCACGACGGCCTCCATGGAGGCCTACGACCTGTTCCTCAAGGGCCGAGAGGAGCTCGACCGATACCACCACGATGAGGCCGCCCGCCTCCTGGAGAAGGCCGTCGAGAAGGACCCGAAGTTCGCCCTGCCGCACCATTTCCTGGGGCGAATTTATATGTCGCTGGCCGACGAGCCGAGGGCCACGGCGGCCATGGAGCGGTTCAAGGAGCTCAGCAAGAGCCAGGAGGGCCGCGGCCGGGACGGCCTGTACACGGCGGCCGTCTCTCGCTTCCTCGAGAAGGACCCCGAGGGCTACATCAAGGGGCTCAAGGAGGTCATTCGGGCCTACCCCGACGACAAGGGGGCCCGGGCGGACCTGGCCTGGTTCCTCAAAAGCGGCAAAAAATACGACGAAGCCCTGGCCCATTTCGACAAGGCCCTGGAGATCGACCCGGGATACGGATACGCCCTCAATCTGAAGGCCTACACCTACGCGGAAATGGGCGATCTCGAGAAGGCCCTCAAGACCTTCGAGCGCTACGCCGCCGTCCAGCCCAGCGAAGCCAATCCCCTGGATTCCATGGGCGACCTGTATTTCCTGACCGGGAAATTCGGGCTGGCCCGGGAGAAATACGCCTCGGCCCTGGCCGCCCGGCCGGGGTTCGCCTCGTCCTGGAAGCTGGCCTATCTCCACGCGCTGGACGGGGACTATGCCGAGGCCGTCCGCTGGACGGATTATTTCATCACCCACGCCGCGTCGGACGGCATCCGGGCCCAGGGCCACCAGTGGAAGGGCTTTTACGCGTCCGTCACCGGCCGCTTCAAGGAAGCCCTCTCCGAGCTGGCCCTCTCCGAGCAGCTGGCCCGGGCCTCCGGGAACCGCGATCTGGCCGACCTTTCCCTCCGGGGGGCGCTCTGGACCTGCTACGACTGGGAGCGATACGACCTCTGCCGCGTCTACCTCGAGAAGCGCCTCGCGTTCAGGAAAGAGAACGGGCTCGGGACACCGACCCTCAACCGGATCTACGAGCACCTCTATTCGGGCCTCCTGGACATCAAGGCGGGGGCCCTGTCCGAGGCCAAGCGAAAGCTGGCCGAGCTCCAGACGCTTTCCGGAGAGATCGAGGAGAACGAGAAGAAACTCAACCAGCTGGCTTCCAACCAGCTTCGGCGCGAGATCCTCTTCGCCGAAAAGTCGTTCGACGAAGCGGTCAAGGTCTTCGCGGAGGCCCCGCTCGTCCAGATCGACCTCCAGAACTACATGTCGGTGCAGCAGAAGAACCTGCCTTTCTACACGGACTTCGCCGCCCGGGCCTTTGCCGGAAAGGGCGACACAGCCAAGGCCGTCGCCGAGTACGAGCGGCTGGTGTCGGCGGATGCCGGGATGCGGGAGGGGGCCCTGGTCCACCCGCTCGCCCGGGTCCGGCTGGCCGCGCTCTACGAAGCGCAAGGGGACAAGAAGCGGGCCATTGAACAGTACGAGGCGGCCCTGCGGGTCTGGAAAGGCGCCGATCCCGACCTCGCCGAGGTGGCCCGGGCCCGAAAGAAGCTGGCCGTGCTGAAGGGCGCCAAGTCGGGCGGGAAGGCTCCCAAGGAGCCTTCCGAGACGACGTTCTTCGAATATGTTATCTGCGGCCCCGCGCCCGTTCTCTGAGGGCCGGGCCTTTTCTGTTTCCCGGAAGTCCTTTCTCTACGTCCTCCAGCCCTTTCTCCCGGCTCATCCGTCGGCTTGGCTTTTCCCTCTTAGAGATATCCTTAGATCCAAGCATAAGAGGGTTGACTCCCGTCCCCGGGAATGAGTATTCTTGAGCCAAGCCCAGAAAGCGGAATCGGCCTTGAACTGCCCGAAATGCCATGCCGACATCACGGAGGATTCCCATTTCTGCAGCAAGTGCGGGACTTCACTGCGGGGGGAACCCGGACCTGCTTCTCAAACGCGGACGATCTTGGGACCCTCGATCGGCCTGGAAGAGGGGCGTTGGATCGCGGGCAAGTACAAGATCCTCGGGGAGATCGGCCGCGGCGG
>JAWOHF010000230.1:0-11257 GCA_046496285.1 Candidatus Aminicenantota bacterium | reverse complement strand
CGACCGGCGGACCGCCGACAGCCTGCAGATGGATGTCTACGCCCTGTCTTTCCTGAAGACCGAGGGCCTCCTCCCGGTCGAGACCCGCCTTCATTTCCTGGAGTCCGATATCGTCGGCCGGGCCGTCAAGGGAGAGAAGGAGCTGCGCCGGGCGGGGGAGAAGATCCGGGAAGCGGCCGAGGGCATCCGGGCCGGAGATTTCCCGGCCCGGCCCGACTGGCACACGTGCAATTACTGCGAGTTCAAGACCATCTGCCCCTCCTCCTTCGCTTTTTAGGCATAAGGAAAGACCGGCATTCTCATGAATAGATCAGGCTGGGGGGAAGATGGGGATCGCGTTAGCGCGGTTCGGACCAAAGGGGCATAACGGCCCAGATCCGGGTCCGTTCCATGAGACGGAAGGTCTCGAGGGCCCGCTCGATCGCGGCCGGGCCCTTGAGGCCGAGGCCGATCTCGGGGCGCCCGAAAAGGGATTGCCAGACCGACCGCTTCTTAGGCCAGATGACCAGGCGGACCTCCTCCTCGGCCGGGATGCCGGCCGCCTTCTTGGCCAGGCCGAGGGCCGTCGTCAGGCCGCCGAGCTCGTCGACGAGCTTGAGCTCGAGGGCCTGGCGGCCGGTCCAGACGCGGCCCTTGCCGGCCTTGTCGACCTCCTCCTTGGCCAGGCCGCGGCCCGCGGCGGCCTTTTCCAGGAACCGGTCGTAGGTCCAGAGGATCTCGTCCTTCAGGACCTTGCGCTCCGCGGCGGTGAACGGACGGAAGGGGGAGAAGATGTCGGCCTTCTCGCCGTAGGCCAGCTTTTCCGTCGTGATGCCGAGCTTGTCGGCCAGGCCTTCCACGCTGAACTTCCCGGCCAGGACGCCGATGGACCCGGTCAGGGTCTGGGGCTGGGCGACGATCCGGGTCGCGGCCATCGAGATCCAATACCCCCCCGAGCCGGCCACGTCGGACATGGAGACGACGACCGGCTTCTCCCGCCGGGCCAGCTCGACCTCGCGCCAGATGACGTCCGACCCCACCGACGACCCGCCCGGGCTGTCGACGCGCAGGACGATGGCCTTGATCGAAGCGTCCTCGCGCGCGGTCCGGATCCAGCGGGCCATGGTCGTCCCGCCCATGACCTGGGGCAGGCTTTCGCCGGTCATGATCATCCCTGAAGCGTAGATGAGGGCGACCTTGCGGCCCCGTTCGAGGCCTACCGAGGAGGCCTTGACGCGGGTGTATTCGTCGAACCGGACCCGGGCCAGCTTCCGGCCGTCCTGCCGGAGGAGCTCAGCGACCTCGTCCTCGTAGAGGCAGTCGTCGACGAGGCCGGCCTCCTTGGCCCGCTCGCCCTGGTAGAACCCCCGGTCGATGAGGGCCCGGACCTCGTCCCGGTCCTTTCCGCGGGCCGCGGCGACGGCTTCGAGATACTGGTCGAAAAGATCGGCGTAGAGGGACTCCATCTCCTCGCGGTGGGGCGCGGTGAAGCCTTTTTCGGTGAACATGTGGTAGGCCGTCTTGTATTCCTCGACGTGCTCGAACTCGGCCTTGACGCCCAGTTTGTCGAGGGCCTCCCTGAAGAAGGGAACGTGGCCGCCGATGCCGTTGACGCCCAGCCAGCCCAGGGGATGGAGGATGATCCGGTCGCAGGCCGTGGCGATGAAGTACTCCTTGTCGAAATCCGGGGCCTCCTCGATATACGCGTAGACGGGCTTCCCCGAACGCCGGAATTCGAGGATGGCGTCGCGCATCTCGGCGGCCTTGGCCCAGTCGCACTGGAGGAGGTTGAGCCGCACGAGAACGGCCTGGACACGGTTGTCGACCCGGGCCTTGCGAAGGTTCATCCACAGGTCGTGGAGGGCGAGCGGCGGGCGTCCGAAGAAGAGCGTCGAGAAGACGTCCTGCGGGGCGGTCTCGGCGACGGGGCCGCCGAGGCTGATGTCGAGATAGGCCCGGGCCGGAACGTCGGCTCGAGGCCGGCCGAATTCCAGAACGAAGAGCGAGATGAACCCGGCGGCGGCCAGGAGGAAGAAGAACAGGAGGATGAGGGCGACGTAGGTTCCTTTTTTCATGGAGACTCCTCACGCTCCGGCGGGTCGACGATCCCGGCCGGCGGCGTGTCAACTATACCAGAAATGCGGCGGCCGGCGAAAGGCCCGCGACCGAGAATCCCCGGGAAACGGAGAGGCCCCGGATATTGATCGGGCGGGCTTGATTTGCGCCCTTGAATTGTAGAGAATAAGTCCGCCTCCCGTCGCATCCGGCCCGGCCCAGGGCCCGGCAACTACGGGAGAGTCAGGAGGTATTCTGAATGTCCTTCCAAAAGCTTTACGTCGGTAACCTCAACTACAAGACCACCGAAGAGTCGCTCAAAAACCTGTTCGCGCAGCACGGCGAGGTTACCTCGGTCAACATCCTTCAAGGCCGCGGCTTCGGGTTCGTCGAGATGGCCACGCCGGAAGCGGCCCAGGATGCCAAGGGCAAGTTGAACGGCTCCGAGTTCGACGGCCGCAAGCTCATCGTCAACGACGCCCGCCCCAGGACGGACAAGCCCCGGGACGACCGCCGGCCGGGCGGCGGGGACCGCAGAGGCTTCTCGAGGTTCTGAAAAGGCTTTTCTTCTCACCTTCATAAAATAATCCCACCCCAAAAGGAGGGGACATGTACCTCTGGTACGTGTCCTTGTTCTTTGCAGATCGCCTCCAGGGGTCCGCTCCCTGCCGGCGTTTCCTCTCGCGGCGCACCCCCGTCCGTGCTCGCCGCTCTAAAGCGCTCTTAGGCATCAGCGGCTCCGCGCGGGCGGGGGGCCCCCGCACCGCTGCGTCACGACCGTCAGGGAGCGATTTCCAGGGAGGCTGCCGGAGAAGGGGCCACAGGGGTGTCGTCGACGGGAGCATCAAGCGGTGATTCAGCCGGTGAATGAAAACCCCCGAGACGGGGGAGTGAACCTTTCGGGGCGGGCGGTCGTAGTAAGCGGTGAAGTCCCCCTGAGAGGAGTTTCCTGGTGCGCGTTCGAAAAATGTCCCGATCCCGGATAGAATAGGGAACAAGCCAGGATTACCGGAGGGCCGGACAGGTGGAAAGCCGAGCGGACAACGAGACTGGGACGGGCGCGGCCGAGGTCTCCTCTCTCGTCGAGCGAATAAAGGCGGGGGACCGGGAGGCGTTCATGACGGTCGTCCGGATGTACCAGCAGAAGGTCTTCGTCATGGCCTATTCCATCCTCCGCGACAAGGAGGACGCCCTCGACGTCGTCCAGGAGACCTTCCTGAGGCTCTACCAGAAGATCGGCCAATACAAGCCGGGAAGCCCCTTCCAGGGGTGGCTCATCCAGATCGCCAAGAACCTCAGCATCGACCATTACCGGAAGAACCGGCGGAAACGTCTGGACTTCGAGACCTCGAGGCCGCTCGACGAGATCCCGTTGGCCGTCGAGGACCGGGCCGCCGATTCGGGGTCCTCGGACCTGCGCAGCGCGTTCGCCCGCGGCATCGACAAGCTGGCCGAACGCCAGAGAATGGTCTTCGTCATGAGACACTACAACGAGCTTCCGTTCAACGAGATCTCGGAGGCCATGGATATCTCCGTGGGCACGGCCAAGTCCCTCCATTTCAAGGCGGTCCGCAACCTCCGGAAATGGCTGATCCCCCATTTAGGAATGCCATCATGAAAAAATGTCCGATGACCGGGAAGGATTGGGCGGTCTACCTCTCGGGAGACCCTGAGGAGGCCGGGAGGATGTCCATGGACGAACATCTCGAAAAATGCGCCGAATGCCGCTTAGAGGCCGAGAGGATCCGCCGCCTGCTCGACGGGGCGGACGGGATCAAGGCCGAGATCCGGGCGGCCCTCGGATCGGTGGACTGGGAGGCCTTGCCGGCCCGGATCACGGACCGCGTCTTCGGGCCGGTCCGCGGGCCCGAGAAGGCCCGTTTCGCCGAGCGCTCCCGGATTTGGACCGCCGCTTGGCGCATGAAACCGGCCCTGGCCGGACTCCTCCTCGGGCTGACCGTCGGCGCCGCGGCCATGTACTTCGCCCTCAGGACGCCCGGGCCCGGTGCGGAGCTCTCCGCCGGATATCACGCCTCCGGCGAGTTCCTCGACCGCGCCGAGATCGAGCTGGCCCGCCGGCAGACCCTCGAATACCTCGAAAAGAGCCAGCACGTCCTGCGCGACATTGTCCAGGCGCCCGCCGGGCCCTACGGCACCTTGGCCACGGTCGGCTCGGACCGGGCCAGGGACCTTCTCCAGACGAAGAGGTACCTCAACCCCCAGCTCGAAAAATACCAGATGGCCAAGGCCAAGGCCATCTGCGACCAGATCGAGATGCTTTTCCTCGAGCTGACCCAGATCAGCGAGGAACTCTCCGCGGCCGAGCTCAGGAGGATCCAGAGCTTCGTCGAGGAGCGCCAGATCCTCCTGAAGATCAGCCTGGTCAGGAAAGAATTGCTCCGCGAAAGCGAGATCTGACATGAAAAACAACACCGCCGCTTCAAGCGTTCTGATCCTGCTCGCCCTGGCGTTCGGAGGGGCGGCCCTTTCCGCCCAGACGGCCCCGGACGAGAGGATCTTCCAGGAAGCCAAGCTCCTGATCTTCGACAAGGACTGGCGGGCCGCCCTGAACAAGCTCGACGAGCTCGGCGACAGGCATCCGGACAGCCCTTTGACCGGGCAGGCCCTGTTCTATAGAGGGGAGTGCCTCAACGGCCTCGGCGGCCGGGAGCGGGAAGCCCTGCGGGCCTTCAAGGACTATGCCCGATTCGCGGGCGCCAATCCCAACCTCGTCGAGGAGGCCGAAGGGCGGATCATCGACCTCGCCCACGCCCTCTACGAGAAGGGGGACAAGTCGGCCATCGGTGATGTCGAAAGCCGGCTGAAGCACCCCGGCAAGGCCGTCCGGTACTACGCCGCCTACAAGCTCAGCCTGGTCCCGGACAAGAAGATCGCCGCCAAGGCCGTGCCCGTCCTCGAGCGGATCATCGAGACCGAAAAAGACACCGAGCTGCGGGACCGCGCCCGGATCGCCCTCCTTCGCGTCTCGCCCGAAAGCCTGAAGGCGGCCGAGGACAGAAGACCCACTCGGGACTCGGCCCGGATGCTACGGATCCGGGTCTGGAAAAAGGGCCAAAAAGGCCCCGCTCTATCGCTCAACATCCCCTGGGCCCTGGCCGACCTGGCCCTGCAGGCCATCCCGGAGGAGGAGAAGGCCGCCATCCGCAAGAAAGGCTACGACCTCAACCGGATCATGAATGAGCTCGCCAAGTCCAAAGAATCCATCCTGAGGATCGAGGAAGACGACTCGATCATCGAGATCTGGATAGAATAATCCAATAAGGAGAGGGACAATGATGAAGAAAGCCGCGCTTGCCGCCCTGGCCATGCTGACGCTGGCCGCGCTCCTCGCTGCCGCCCCGGCCCGGCCGGCGGAAACCCAGAACGACTTCCAAACCATCCAGAAGGCCGTCAAGGACAACCCGGCCTACGAGGCGGGCAAGGACGTCAAGTGGTTCAAGGTCCTGATCACGGACGCCAAGACCAACAAGGACCGGGTCAGGGTCACGCTGCCCCTGGCCCTCGTGGAGATCGTCCTCCGGCACACCGACGGCAAGCACCTCAACGTCGGCGACTCGCACACCGAAATCGACCTCGCCGCCCTCTTCGCCGAGCTGAAGAAGCTCGGCCCGATGGCCCTGATCGAGGTCTACGAGGACGACGAGATCATCAAGATCTGGCTCGAATAGGGCATCGTTTCGCGTCCGCGAAAGTCCTCCGGGGCCCGGACCCTGCGGTCCGGGCCCCCATTTTTTGCCGTCGCTCTTCAGCGGCTCCGGACGTTCCTCTCTTGTTTCAGATATTTCCCAGATGGGCAGCTCCGAGCCGCTCCGCTGCCCATCTGTTGGTCGCTCCTCAGAATCCGCTCCCTGCCGGCCCACCGCGCCGCTGCGTCACCGTCCCTCGCCACCCGGGCATCAGCGTTGCGGAGGAAGAGCCACTTCAGGCCGACGGGGGTCCGGACCACTCGGCGGGACCGCGCGTTGACAAGGGTCGCGGGGGCCCTTACAATGGGGGGCCAGGAGGTGGACGTGGGCCGGACGCTGAGCGAAAAGATCCTCGGTCTGAAAGCGGGCAAGCCTGTCCGGGCCGGCGAGGTCGTCACGGTCTCGCCCGACATCATCCTGTCCCACGACAACTCCGCGGCCATCATCCAGGAGTTCCGCAAGCTCGGGGTCAAGAAGGTCAGGGCGCCCGAGAAGATCGTCATCGTCCTCGACCATATCGTCCCGGCCGCGGACGAGAAATATGCCCAGAACCACAAGTCCATCCGGGAGTTCGTCGCCGAGCAGGGGATCCCCCACTTCTTCGACATCAACGCCGGCATCTGCCACCAGGTCCTGCCCGAGCAGGGTTTCGCCCTGCCCGGCCGGGTCATCGTCGGCAGCGACTCCCATACCTCGAGCTACGGCGCCTTCGGGGCCTTCGCCGCCGGCATCGGCCGGACCGAGGCCGCCAGCGTCTGGGCCACAGACGAGATCTGGCTCCGCGTCCCGGAGACCCTCCGCATCGACCTTTCGGGACGGTTCGGGCCGGCCGTCTCCGCCAAGGACCTCATCCTCAAGATCATCGGCGACCACGGCGCGGAAGCGGCCAATTACAGGGCCGTCGAGTTCTCCGGCCCGGCGGCCGGCGACTTCAGCGTCGGGGCCCGCCTGACCTTGGCCAACATGTCGGCCGAGATGGGGGCCAAGAACGGCTATTTCGCCCCGGACGAAAAGACCCTGAAGTGGCTCGAAGGCCGGGCCAGAGAACCCTTCCAGGCTATGGTTTCCGATCCCGACGCCCGTTTCGAATCCGTCCTGGCCTACGACCTCGGGACGCTCGAACCCCAGGTCGCCTGCCCGCACACGGTCGATAACGTCAAGCCGGTCTCCGCCGTCGCGGGCCTGCCCGTCAACCAGGTCCTCATCGGTACGTGCACCAACGGCCGGCTCGAGGACCTCGAGGCCGCGGCCCGCCTCCTCAAGGGCCGCAAGGTCCATCGTTCCGTCCGCTGCCTGGTCATCCCGGCCTCCTGGGAGGTCTATCGGGAGGCCCTGAAGAGCGGTGCTCTGGCGGCCCTCGTCGACGCCGGGTGCGTCGTCCTCAACTCGGGCTGCGGGCCCTGCCTCGGCGCGCACGAGGGCATCCTGGCCGCGGGAGAGGTCTGCCTCAGCACCTCGAACCGCAATTTCCGGGGCCGCATGGGCCACCGCGATTCCGAGATCTACCTGGCCTCTCCGGCCACGGCCGCGGCCACCGCGGTCGAGGGCCGGATCGCCGACCCGAGGGCCTGCTCATGAGCCGGGGAAAAGTCTGGAAATACGGTGACGACGTCAACACGGACGTCATCTTCCCCGGCCGCTACACCTACCAGATCATGACGCCCGAAGAGATGGCCCGCCACGCCATGGAGGACCTCGACCCGGAGTTCGCCCCCGGGGCCGGACCCGGCGACGTCGTCGTCGCCGGCAAGAATTTCGGCTGCGGCAGCTCGCGGGAGCAGGCCGCGGCCTGTCTCAAGGCCGCCGGCGTCCGGGCCGTCGTGGCCCGGTCCTTCGCCCGCATCTATTTCCGCAACGCCATCAACCTCGGTCTGGCCGTTCTGCAGTGCGACCGGGCCGTCGATTCCCTGGAGAAGGGCGACGTCGTCGAGATCGACTTCTCCGCCGGCGAGATCCGATCCTCCCGGGGCACGTTCCGTTTCCTGCCCCTCCCGGCTTCCGTTCTCGGCATCCTCGAAGCGGGCGGCCTGCTCGAGTACACCCGTAAAAAACTCGGACTCGATAAAAAGGAGTGACCATGGCCAAGCACAAGATCGCCATTCTGCCCGGGGACGGCGTGGGCAAGGACGTCGTCGAAGCGACGATGATCGTTCTCGAAGCGGCCGGGCTCGACGCCCAATATGTCTATGGCGACATCGGCTGGGAGTTCTGGTGCAACGAGGGCAACGCCCTGCCCGACCGGACCTTCCGCCTGCTCCGGGAAACGGACGCCTGCCTCTTCGGGGCCATCACTTCCAAGCCCAAGGAGGACGCCGAGCTGGAGCTTTCGCCGGCGCTCAAGGGCAAGGGCCTGTCCTATTTCAGCCCCATCGTCCGCCTGCGCCAGGAGTTCGACCTCTATCAGAACCTCCGCCCGTGCAAGGCCTTCGCCGGGAACCCGCTGAACTTCAAGGACGGCATCGACCTGGTCATCTTCCGCGAGAACACCGAGGGCATGTACGCGGGCGTCGAGTTCCACCCCCTGCCCGCGGCCGTCCGCGAGGCCCTCCTCACGCACCCCAAGATGAAGCGCTTCAAGGACGTCCCGGCCGACGAGATCGCCGTCTCGACCCGCATCATGACCCGGGCGGCCTGCGCCCGCATCGTCCGGGCGGCTTTCGAGTTCGCCCGCAAGAACGGCCGGAAGTCCGTGACCCTCGTCGAGAAGCCCAACGTCCTCCGCGAGACCGGCGGCCTGATGCTCGACGCGGCCCGCAAGGTCGCCAAGGACTACCCCGACATCAGCTTCTGGGACGTCAACATCGACGCCATCTGCATGTGGCTCCTCAAGAACCCCTACGACTACGACGTCCTGGTGGCCGAGAACCAGTTCGGCGACATCATCTCCGACCTCGGGGCCCAACTCGTCGGGGGACTGGGCTTCGCCTGCAGCGGCAACATAGGCGACAGCTATGCCGTCTTCGAACCGACCCACGGCTCGGCGCCGAAGTACGCCGGCCAGTACAAGGTCAACCCCATCGCCACCATCCTGGCCGCCAAGATGATGCTCGACTGGATCGGGGAGACCGACAAGGGCCGGGCCGTCGAAGGCGCGGTCTCCGAGGTCATCCGGGAAGGGAACGTCCGGACCTACGACATGGGCGGACCGGCGACCAGCTTGGAAGTCGGGCGGGCCGTGGCCGGCAAGCTTTGAAAGCCCCCGTCGATCGCCTGAAGAAGGGCTGAACCGCCAGGGCCAGCGACCGATGCGCATCCTTGCCGTTGACACGACGACCCCCAGCGGCTCCGTGGCCCTGCTCGAGAACGAGCGGCTCCTCGGGGAATTCTGCCTCGAATCCCCGGAGACCCACTCGGCGCGGCTGTTCCGGGCGATCGACGCTCTGCTCGAGGCCGCCGGGCTCGGCGTCGGCGAGGTCGACGGATTCGCTGTGGCCGCCGGACCGGGCTCCTTCACCGGCATCCGCATCGGCCTGGGGGCCGTCAAGTCGCTGGCCTTCGCCTCCGGCAAACCCGTGGCCCCGGTCTCGACGCTCCTGGCCCTGGCCATGAAGCCCGCCGCCGAGGGCGCCCGCCTGGTCTGCTCCCTGCTCGATGCCAAGAAGGAAGAGATCTATGCCGCCCTTTTCGAACGCCGACGGGCGGGCCTTGAGGAGCTCATCTCCCAAGGCGCCTATTCCCCCGACGCCTTCCTCGCCCGGCTCCCCGCCCGCCGCGTCATCACCTTCATCGGCGGCGGCCTCGAGGCCTACCGGGAGAAGCTCGTGCCCCATGTGCGGGACAAGGCCCGGATCTCCGGGCGTTCCCCGTTCATCGCCGCCGAGGTCGGGCGGGCCGGCTTCCGGCTGATCCGCGAGGGGAAAGGGGTCTCGGCCGCCGGCCTCGAGCCGGTCTACTTCCGCAGATCCCAGGCCGAGGAAAAGAGCCGAGCTTGAGAACGGAGAAGGAGCGCTATTTCATCAGGCGGATGAGCGAGGGCGACCTCCCCGAGGTCCGGGCCATCGAAGACCTGTCCTTTTCCAGCCCCTGGAGCGAAAACACCTTCCGGGGCGAGATCCAGAACCCCCCGATCTCCTTCCCCCTGGTCGTCGTCAGAAAGCCCGAGGAACGGGTCGTCGGCTACATCATCTTCTGGCACGTCCGCGACGACGTCCAGGTCAATAACATCGCCGTCCACCCCGACTTCCGGGGACAGGGGATCGCCGAGGCGTTGATGCGTTTCGTCATCGACAAGGTCCGGCGGGAGGGCGCGACGTTCATGACCCTCGAGGTCAGGCGTTCCAATACGGCCGCCGCGGCCCTCTACCAGAAGCTGGGTTTCGAAGTCCTCGGGGCGCGCAAGAACTATTACACGAAGCCCGACGAGGACGCCCTCGTCCTGGGCCTCGTCCTGGATCAGTAGTCGACGCGGACCAGGCACAAGCCTCTGGCCGGCGCCGTCGGCCCGGCGAGCGAGCGGTCCCTGCGGTCGAAGATCTCCTCCACCCGTCCCGGCGGGAATTTGCCGCGCCCGACCTCGATCAGGGTCCCGACGATCGTCCGGACCATATAGCGGAGGAAGCCCTCGGCCTCGATCGTGTAGACGATCTCGCCGCCTGTTTTGCGCAGCTCCGACCGCCGCACGGTCCGGATGGGCGTGCGGTCGCGGTTCGAGGAGAAACCCGTGAAATCCCCCTTCCGGGCGACGAGACGGGCGGCCTCCCGCATGGCCCGGAGGTTGAGAGGGTAGGGGTGGTGGAGCGCGTACCGCCGGTCGAAGGGGCTGATTTCTCAATCAAGCAATTTCTACGTTCGCCAGAACACGAACAGGCGGTGAGATCCAATCCACCCGGGTTCCATCTCCTTCCAACAAGGCGCGCATCTTCACGGCGATCTCCAGGCGCATCTCGTAGCTCAGCTCAGGAGTGACCAACTGCTCCGCCAACGCCCAGAGCTGCCCGCGCTCGCTCTCGCTCACCGGCTCTGGAGTTTCCGCCGGTTGACCGACCAGCTCCAGGCGCTGCTCGATGCGTCCCATGGCGGCGAAGTAGTCCGCTTCCACGGTCTTGTCATAGGCGCGGGCGTACACCATGGTGGTGTTGAGCTTCTTGTGCCCCAGGAACTTCTGGATGCTGGTCACCGGGCAGCCGGCGTTCAAGAGCTGCGTGGCAGTGGTATGGCGCAGGCGATGCGGGTACACCTTCACTCCCACCCGCTTCCCGGCATCTCTAATCCTGGAGCGCGCCAGGTCTTTCTTGAGCTCCTGGTTGCGGTACAGGAAGACATGATCCGTGGGCCCCTGTCCCCGCGCGGTCAGGTAGTCTGCCAGTGCCCTCACGGTGGTATCGGTCATGTACACGTGGCGGTCTTTCATGCCCTTGCCGTTGCGGACAGAGAGCTTGCGTCCGGGCAGGTCCAGGTCTTCCAGGCGCAGCTCTTCCAGCTCACCCAACCTCAGCCCGCTCTACCAGAACAGGTGGAAGACGGCCCGGTCCAGCAGCGCATCCCGCACCTGGTGGGATTGTTCAGCCCGGCTGACC
>JAWOHF010000188.1:0-5632 GCA_046496285.1 Candidatus Aminicenantota bacterium | reverse complement strand
AGGAGGTAGCCGGTCGCGCCGGGGGTCGTGCCGCGATCGTCGTCGACGCCCCCGACGCGGGGGACGCCGGCGAGCCCATAGAGCGGGTCCCCGACGAGCGGGTATCCCGCGTAGCTGAGGTGGATGCGGATCTGGTGGGGGCGCCCCGTCGGGATGGTCACCTCGAGGAGCGCGGCGTCCTCGTCGGTTATCCGGCGGACGACGCGGGCGTGGCTTATCGACGGACGCCCGTCCGGGCGGTAGGCGTTGACGGTCTCCGGGAGCCCGTGCGGGACCGGGCCGATGGGCGCGTCGACGGTGAACGCGTCAGGCATCCCGGTCCCCGAGGCCAGGGCCAGGTAGACCTTGTGGATGCGCCGCTCGAACATGGCCTTGGCCAGCGACCGCGCGGCCCGGCTGTTGCGGGTGAAGAGGATGGCCCCGGAGGTGCCGCGGCCGAGCCGATGGAGCGGTGAGCAGCTTGAGCCGTAGCGCCGGCGGACAAGGTAGAGCAGGGTGTTCTCGAGGAAGAACCCGCCTGGCAGGACGGGCAGGCCGGAGGGCTTGCCGAGAACGAGGATGTCGTCATCCTCGAACAGGGTCGCGAATCCCGTGGGGGCCTCGGGCTCATCCCAGGGAGGGCGGTTATAGACGAGGGCGTCGCCGCGGCCCAGGGTGTCGCCGGGCGCCGCCGGCGCGCCGTTGCGCAGGACCTGTCCGGACTCGATCTTCCGGCGCCACTCGGTCTCGCTCGAATGCGTGTAGCGACGGGCGTAGAAAGTCAGGACCGGGAGGCCTTCGTCGGCCGCGGAGACGCGGTCCGGATAGCCGTAGCCGCGGTTCTTCATCAAGCCTTGGATACGTACTCCCCCGTCCGGGTGTCGACGCGGATCATCTCGCCGGCGGCCATGTATTCGGGGACCTGGACGACAAGGCCCGACGAGAGGGTCGCCGGCTTCGTCCGCGACGTGACCGAGCCGCCCTTGACCGACGGCTGCGTCTCGACGATCTCGAGGTTGACGAAGGTCGGGATCTCGAGGCCCAGGACGCGGCCCTCGGACACGATCGCGACCAGCCCTTCGACGCCCTCGGAGAGATAGGGCCACTCGTCCCCGATCTCGTCCTTGGCCAGCGCGAACTGGCTGTAGTCCTGGAGGTCCATGAAGGTGACGCTCGACGCGTCGCCGAACAGCCACTGGACCGGCCGGCGCTCGAAATCGGCCTCGGCCAGCGCCTCGTCGCCGCGGAGGGACTGGTCGGCCTTGCGTTTCGTCTTGAGGTTGCGGAAGCGGATCTTGTAGAGGGTCACCGCGCCCCGGGCTGAGGGCGTTTGGACCTTGACCGTCTCGACGATATGCGGATCGCCGTCGACCTTGACGACGTCGCCCTTTTTCAAGTCGGATGCTCTGAACATGGGAACGGAGAACGACTATAGCCCCGGAGCACCCGGCTGTCAAGGAACCAGCGGGCCTGTTTTGTTCCCGGGTTGACGGCCGGGCCCGCCGTACTCTATCATTCTTCCGATATGAAAAAAACCGGATTCGTCTTCGGGATCCTGGGGTTGGGGGCCGGCATCGCCGCATGGCTCTGGATGAGCGCGCGTATGGAACGGCCGGCCGGGAGAGGGGAGCCCGGCACGGCCCCGGCCGTTCGGGTCGACCGCACGGGCCCTTACCTGATCCTGGCCTCCGGCGCGGCGGAGGCCGATTATGGGGAGGCCCTGCTCTTGGCCAAAAAGCTGCACCCGGAAGCGGCGACCGCGACCTTCGACCCGGCCCGGCCGGAAAGCGCCCGCGGCGCGCTGGAACGCCTTCGCCCGCGGTACGTTCTGATCGTCCTCAAGCCTTCGGAGCTGGACGTCGTCTTCGGCTGGGCGTGGATCAGGCTCGCCGCCTCCCTGGACGCCGATCCCTTCCTCGACACCCGGACCGGATTCGTCACCGGCGAGTCGCCCGAAGCCGCGGCGGCGTTCGTCGAACGGATCCTCGACACGGCCGAGGGGCGGCTGCGGCTCCAAGGCATGCTCATCGACAACCTCGGCCCGAACCCGACGGCCGCGAAGACCGCCTGGCAGAAAACTCCCGGGGCTTTCATGGTCCCCGTCTATGGGCGGCGGTTCGGCGCGGCCACGATCTCCCATGGCACGGAGGGGTTCTCCAAGGAGCGGCTCGACGAGATGGACGGAGCGGGATTCATCCACTACGGCGGCCACGGCTATCCGGACCGGGTCGTCGACAGCCTGAACGGCGTGTTCGTGCGCCGGCTGAAGCTGGCCCCGTGCGTCTTCTTCAACGGCGCCTGCTACACCGGGGTCACCGGCCGCTGGTTCGAGTTCGGGGCCCGGATCAAGGAGCGGCGCGTCGCCCCCGAGGTCAGCTTCTGCCTCGGCGTCCTGTCCAACAGCGCCGTCGCCTATCTGGCCGCTCTCCACCCCGACCACGGCATCCCCGTCTATCAGGAAATGGAGCTTCTGGCGTGCACCGGGGCGCCGCTCGGCGAGATCATGCGCGACACCCACGACACGGTCGTCCTGGCCGCCGGGGGCGGGCCCTTCGAGCCTCCGGCCGTCGCCGATGGCACAAAGAGCCCGGCTTGGGGACCCGCGGAGATCATGCTCTACGGCACGGCCTCGCGCGTCCTGTTCGGCGACCCGGCCATGATGCCGGTCGAGGCCTTCGCCGAGCCCCCGTTCGCGATCGAAACGCGCGAAACGGGGACGGGGCTGGAGGTCGAGGCGACCGTCCGGAACCTGGAACTGAAGAGCACGTTCGCCGACACCTTCTTTTCGGACCTGTCCGAGACGGGCCAGTTCAACGCCCGGGCCCGCCTGGTCGTGGACCTCCCCTCGGCGTGGGGGGACGGGGCAAAGGTGACGGGCCTGGCCGTGCGGGCCGCCGGGGCGGACATCCCGCATCGTCTCGTGGCCTTCGCGGTCGAGAAGGACGGGGACGCGCGGCGCCTCCATGTCCACGTGGGCGCCCGGTCGACGGGCTATCTCGACTCGCCGCTCCAGCGGCCCGGGGCAACGGTCGCCTTCCGCGTCACGCGGATCCCCTGAGAGGGGGCGGGCTAAGTCTTGATCTTGTACCCCTCGATGATCATGCCCTGGGCGGTCATGACGCGCCCGCCTATTCGGACGAGCCGCAGGTCATTACGGTCGCCGTTGACTTACGGACCGCTCCGGGTTCAGCCGAGCTGAAGATGGCGCGGCGAGGAAAGGGACTGACGCTGAAGGAGAGGATCCGGTCGATTGACATCGGGCAGGCCGCGTGCTACGATACTTCGCAGGCAGGAATAGCGTGAGCCTCGAGTCGTCGCGGGCGGCAATGAGGAATACTTTTCGGCGCCATTCCTCTTCGGCTTTTCCATCCTTTATCCTGACCCTTCTCTTTCCTTAACGTCCCTTCCCTGACTAATCCGGAGGTCCCATGTTTCAAGGACTGTCGGCGAGCGGCTGGATCTTTCTCACCCTGGCCTGGAGCTCCATCCTGGCCCTGACGTTCTATTGCTTCCACCGCGTCCTGTTCGTCAAGAGGAACAAGGTCTTCGCGGCCGCTGATACCGGTGGCCGGGAGCAGTGGGGGACGCGGATCGGCCTGATCCTGGCGGTGGCCGGCAATGCCATCGGGCTCGGCAATTTCCTTCGCTTCCCGGTCAAGGCCGCGGCCAACGGCGGCGGTGCCTTCATGATCCCCTATTTCGTGGCCTTTGTCCTGCTCGGGATCCCGATGATGTGGGTCGAATGGACTATAGGCCGGATCGGAGGCCTCCAGGGCCATGGAACGACCCCGGGGATGTTCCACGTCATGTCAAAACGGCCGGTTTCCAAGTACCTGGGGGCCCTGGGCATTGTCATCCCCTTCGTCATCGTCATCTACTACAATTTCATCGAGTCCTGGTGCCTGGGTTTCTCCTGGTTCTCCCTGACCGGGAAGTACTTCGGCAACACGAACCGGGAGATGATGGGCAAGTTCCTGAGAGGGTTCCAGGGCGTCGAGTCGAACGAGTTTTTCGATTCCCTGGCCCCCCTGCTCATATTCTGGGCCGTCACCCTGGCCCTCAACTTCCTCTTCCTCTACAAGGGGATCTCCAAAGGGATCGAGATCCTGGCCCGTTTCGGGATGCCCGTCCTCTTTTTATTCGGGATCATCCTCGTCGTCCGGGTCCTGACCATGGGAACTCCCGACCCGGCCCATCCGGATTGGAACGTGGCCAACGGGATGGGCTTCATCTGGAACCCGGATCTCAGCCGCCTGGGATCGGCAACCGTCTGGCTCGTCGCCGCCGGGCAGATCTTCTTTACCCTCAGCCTGGGTCAGGGCATCATCAACACATACGCCTCGTACCTACGCGAGCACAATGATCTCACCCTGAACGGCCTGACGACCGCTTCGGCCAACGAATGGGTGGAGATCATCCTCGGGGGAACGATCGCCATCCCCGCCGCCGTGGCTTTCTTCGGATTCGCGGAGACCCAAGTCATCGCCAAGGAGGGGGCCTTCAACCTCGGCTTCCAGGCGCTGCCCGTCATCTTTCAGAAAATCCCCCTTGGGCAGATCTTCGGCGGGATGTGGTTCCTCCTCCTGTTCATCGCCGGGATCACCTCTTCCGTGGCTATGACCCAGCCGGCCGTGGCCTTTTTCGAGGATGAATTCCGATGGAAACGAAAGAAAGCCGTCATCGTCGTCTTCGCCGTCCTGGCCGCCATGTCGGCGCTGGTCATCGCCTTCTTCAAGTTCGGGGTCCTCGACGAGCTCGACTTCTGGGCGGGGACCTTCGGTCTGGTCGTCTTCGCAGCCATTGAGGTCGTCCTGTTCGCCTGGGTCTACAAGATCGAGAAGGGATGGGAGGACATGCACCGGGGCGCCGACCTTCGGGTCCCGCGGATCTTTCGCTTCATCATCAAGTACGTCACCCCGATCTACCTCATCGTGCTGCTTGGGGTCTGGACGTACCAAGACGCGGTCAAGAACCTCCTGATGAAGGACCCCGGCAACGCCCACTACGCCGACGCGGCCCACCATCCCTATCTCTGGGCGGCCCGGGCCATGATGATCGCTATACTGGCCGTAATGTTCCTTCTCATCCGCAAGGCCTGGAACAAGAAGGAGAGAACGGGATCAGAGAATCGTCCCGGGATCCCGGCCTGAGCCGGACGCCGGGGAGGCCTGGAGCCCTTTTCGGCCTGGAGAGGGGCTAGCCCCCTCAGCCCCCCCGACGCCCCGGGCCTGACCTGCCTATTTGGTGATCTTGTACCCCTCGACGACCATGCCCTGGGCGGTCATGACGCATTTGTCGATGACGCCCTGGTCGTTGCGGACGAACTGCAGCTCGTAGTAGTCGCCGTTGGCCGCCAGGGTGACGTCGAAACAGAGGGGCTTGCCCTCTACGGGTCGGATCTCCTCGGGCGTCTCTCCGGGCGGGGCGCCGAAGAGCTTACCGTCCGACTCCATGAACTGGACGAGCAGGGACTGGCCCTGGAAGGAGAAGTCGTAGTCGCCGGCGATCTCGGCCAGGAGCTTCTTCATGTCCACGGGCTTGTCCTGGGCGGCCGCGGGCACGGCCAGAGCGGCCAGGCAGGCCACGGCCAGGAGCGCCGTCGCCGTCTTGAGAAGGGTTTTCTTCATAGGGTCCTCCGCGTTATGATCGGGAT
>JAWOHF010000011.1:0-2621 GCA_046496285.1 Candidatus Aminicenantota bacterium | reverse complement strand
CCGTGTCGGTCGCGTAATGGAAGGACGGGCTCGAAGGGGGCCCCTTACGGAGCTCGACCCCGTAAGCGCCGTCCGGGCCCGGCGCGCCGCTCACGACGACGTGCCATTCGGGCTCCGCGGCGTCCTTGACGACGACGCCGAAGACGATCGGTTCGGCGGCCGCCGGGTCGGCGCGAAAGTCCTCGACGTAGGACCGCAGGATGTCCTCGACCGCCCGAGCGGAAGCCCGCTCTCCGGGAGGCTGTCCGCCAAGGCACGCGGCCTGCGCGGCCGCCAGGATCGCGAGAAGAATGTTCCCTGAGCGCTTGTTCATCGACGATCTCCTCCGTTATGATCTTGCGCCCGTGGCCCCGGGGCGCATGGATGGAGACGCCATTGCCGTTCTCGCCGCCGTCAATAGGACCAGGGGTAGCGGGTCCGTTCCACGCAGAAGGTGCCGGAGGTCGCGCCGCCGAGGTCGGCAAGAAATTCGAGCGGCGGATCCTCTCCTGGCTGATAGGGGCCGACGATGGTTATCCTTGTGAGACCGGGGCGGGCATTCACGAATTCGTAAGCGATGTCGTAAAGACAGAGGCAGTCGCAGAGCGAGGACGACTCCTTCTCCTTGATCCGGATCTCGCCGTTCGTCAGAAGGAACGTCGCCGTGATCTCACCGGGGCAACAGTTGAACCCGGCGTTGATGTGCCTCAGGCGCAGGACGCTTTTCCCGTCGTAATCGTATTCGACGCATTCCCTGTTCTCGATCTGGAACGGCTCCGCGCTTTGAGCGCCCTGCGCGGACACGCTCTTGCAGCCGGTGCGGGCGGTCAGGCGGCCAATGGGGTCGCCGACGGGAGAAAGGTTACAGCCGGCCGAGCCCAGGGCCAGTCCCGCGGCCAGCAAGCCCAGCGGGATGATACGCGCAAACCTTTTCTTCATCGATACGCCCGCCTTCCTATTATCAAGAATAGACAGCCTCGGGGTCCCTGTCAAGCCCGAGGGTCCGGGGCTTGACCTTCAGGCGCTTACCCTTCCGGCCTAGCGGCCGTGGCTCGCGGCGAGCCGGCCGCCGAACCAGCCCCAGATGGCTTGGTTGAACTCGAGGCTGGGCGGAGTGCCCTCGAGAATGGCCCGGAAGCTCGTCAGTTCGTCGGACGGCTTCTGGCGGTGACGCGGCTCGGCGTCGAAAAGAAGAGGGTGCTCGGGATGGAACTGGACGCCGAGGACATTCGGGAACTTTTTGTGCTGGACGGCCTCGACGACCCGCCGGTCCCGCGACCAGGCCACGGCGAAGAGGCCCTTGCCGGGCTGGCCGACGGCCTGGTGATGGGAGCTGAGGATCCGCGGATGGTCCGCGGCCTTGAATCCCATGGCTTTGACGAACACGCTCTGTCCGTCGAGGTCGATAGTATGGAAGTTGTAGCCGATCAGCCGGTCCAGGGGGTGGGTCCTCCGGTAGGGATTGTTGTGCCACTGCTCGGCGCCGAGATCCACGACGTCCTCGACCGTCGTCTTGGAGTACACCTCGGACCAGATGTCCTGGACGAGCGTGCCGCCGGTCCCCACATTGAGGGTCTGATGACCCAGGCAGATGCCCAGAACGGGGAACCCCGGCCGGGCCTCGAGCAGCGGGACGTGCTTTTCGTCCTGAAAGCCGCCCAACAGATGGAAGACGGCCGAGGCCTCGAGCCAGTGGCGGTAGGGGTCGCTGATCTCGGTCAGAAGGTTCGTCTTCTCGCCGAAGACCGACGGCGGGATGTCCGGCCCGCCGAAGAAGATGACCCCGTCGGCCTTCTTGAGGATCCTCTCGAACTCGGGCGTCCAGGCGTTCTTGCGGAACAGCGCCTTTTCCTCGACGACGGCCGAGATCTCGTGGAACTCGAACCAGTCGAGCCCGTTGTCGGCGACGTACTTCCGGCTGTCGGCGAAGTTGCCGGTCTGCCGGACGTGATAGACGCCGACGACCGTCAGGTCGGGGACGTCGAGCGTGCCGCTCTTCCGCAGGGTGGCCAGGGCCCGGATGTTGAACGTCTCGGGGTTGAAGATGACCAGCCGGACGGAGGCCTCCCGGTCCGGGGCGCCGTCCAGGTAGCGGCCGGAGGTCTGGGCGGCCAGGGGCGCGGCGGCGGTCAAAGTCATCGCCAGGGCGAAAACCAAGGCCAGCAACGACCTGGGTATCGACTTCACGATAAACGGCTTTCTCAAGGGTTCACCTCCTGACGGTTCGGCCCCGTCGCCGCCTATTATAGGCGCTTTTTGCTTCGTCCCGCAACCGGAAGCCCCGCTGAAGCCGGCCACCCCCCCCTGGAACGATCCCATTATTCCCCTGGAGGAAACCTTTTAGGGCCGATATTCGTCAACAAGGGTGAATCCATAAGGCAGGTTAGGTCCCATGAGAAGAAAGCAGAGAACAACGGAAACGAAGAGATCGTCGGCGAGCCCGATCGCCTTGGCCGTCGCTTTGACCCTGGCGGCCGTCGCGATCGGCGGCTTCCCCGCGGCGATGCCCGCCGCGCAGACGACCGCCAAGGAGGCCCTGGTCATTCCCCGGCTCACGGAAACCCCCAAGATCGACGGCACGCTCGACAACCCGGTCTGGGACGAGGCCCTCAAGATCGAGGATTTCGTCCAGCTGGCCCCAA
>JAWOHF010000167.1:0-14485 GCA_046496285.1 Candidatus Aminicenantota bacterium | reverse complement strand
CACAGGGACGCATCCCTGAAATTAAAGACGATATGTTACACTGGCATTAGGAGGTAGTTTAATGGTAGCAGAGAAAATTACAATTGAACCCGTAACCCGGATTGAGGGTCACGCCAAAGTGACCATCCACATGAACGACAATGGTTCGGTCGACCACGCTTATTTCCATGTCAATGAATTTCGTGGCTTTGAAAAATTCTGCGAAGGCCGCATGGTGTTTGAAATGCCTTCGATTACACCCCGAATTTGCGGAATCTGCCCGGTGAGCCATCACCTTGCTGCCGCCAAGGCCGGTGATAAAGTGATGGGGGTCGAACCCCCACGGACCGCCTCTTTGCTCAGGGAACTGATGCACATGGGCCAGATCATCCAGAGCCACGGCATGCACTTCTTTGAATTGGCTGGACCTGATTTAATCCTAGGTTTTGACCACGATCCTGTTACCCGTAATGTGGTAGGGTTGATTGGTGCTGATCCCGGGTTAACGGTTCGGGCTGTTGAGTTGCGTGCTTATGGCCAGGATATTATCTACCAGGTCGGCGGCCGCCGGATTCACCCCAATTTTGCGGTTCCTGGCGGCGTAAATCGAGCCCTGACCGCAGAAAAACGTGAACATATGCTATCGGGATTGGAAAAAGCCATCGAAACAACACAAATTGGCATCCAGCTCATAAAAAACTGGGTAGATGCCAACATCGAGGATGTTGAAAAATTTGCGGCCTTCCACACCGGCTATTTTGGGTTGGTAACTCCCGAAAATGGATTAGAGCTGTACGATGGAGATATTCGCCTGGTTGATCGAGATGGCTTAGAACTTGAACACTTCAGCGCACAGAACTACCTCGATATCATCTCAGAGCGTGTCCTGGATTGGTCCTATTTGAAATTCCCTTATTACAAAAAGATGGGCTGGCCGGATGGTGTTTATCGCGTGGGTCCCCTGGGGCGCTTGAACACGTGTGACAAGATTGATACCCCCTTGGCTCACCAGGAATGGCTGACCTACCGCAAGATTAATAATGGAAAACCTGTCTTCCAAACGCTGTACTACCACTACGCTCGATTGATCGAGACCTTATTCGCAGCTGAGCGCGTCCGTGAGCTGCTGGATGACCCTGATCTGATGGGTAATGACATTCTCAACCGGAAGTACGACTTCCAGGGCGAAGGCGTAGGTGTGATTGAAGCCCCACGCGGCACCTTGCTCCATCATTATTGGGCAAAACCAAACGGCCAGCTTGAACGCGTCAACCTGATCGTATCCACAGGCCATAATAATTGGGCTATGAGCGAAGCTGTTGATTCGGTCGCAAAAACATATGTCAAAGGTCCTGATGTTCAAGAAGGTATGCTTAACCGGGTTGAAGCGGCTATTCGTGCTTATGACCCCTGTCTCTCTTGTTCGACACACGCCATTGGGCAAATGCCGATCAACCTGGAGATATTGGATTCACAAGGCAACCTCCTTCAGACCTTAAAACGCGACTAGTCGTAAATTTTGACTTAATTTCATCACCCCCTCCTCTTCTTGACGATCAGGAGGGGGTGCTTTCTAAGGACGACCAAACACGGAGGATAACAATGAAAACGAAAACCCTAATCATTGGCATCGGAAATGCTGACCGCCAGGATGATGGGGTCGGCTGGCATATCCTCAAAAACATCGCAGAAAAGATCGGTCTCGAAGTGCCAGATGATCCTGGTGCGCCGATCGAAATTGAAGATGAGAGAGTCGATCTGTTGTACACCCTCCAAATTTTTCCTGAGCTGGCTGAAACACTTTCGCATTACCAACGCGTCTGTTTTGTGGATGCACACACCTCGGATATCCCTGACGAAATCTGCTGGACTGAACTCCAGCCCGAATACGAAAGATCCCCGCTGACCCATCATATGTCCCCCAAAACCGCGGAGCTTGTTCTGAGGGTCCGCGACGCGACCGATGAGGCCAACAGCGCCATTGCCCGCGGCAAGCAGGTCGTGCGGCCCCGGAGCATCTTCTACACCGCCGTGACCGGGATCTGGCAGACCGTATGGCTCGAGCCGGTCGCCGAGACGCACCTCGAGCGCCTGAGGATCACTCCCGATCTCGACCGGGGGACGTTCGTCTTCGAGACGGTCCTCGGAGGGCGCGACGAAGGCGTCGTGCTGGATATCTCCGTCAGCCGGAACGGGAAACCCGCGGCTTCGGCCTCCGGGCCGGCCGCCGGCGCGATCATCGTCGAGATCCCCAGCCCCGAGCCCTGGTCCCCGGACAATCCGGCCCTGTATGATATCCAGGCCGTTCTCAAAAGGGGAGGTCATGTGCTCGACGCGGTCACGAGCTACGCCGGCATGCGCAAGGTCTCCTTGGGCCGGGACGAGGGGGGAACTCCGCGTCTTTTCCTGAACGACCGGCCCCTTTTCCAGTTCGGGCCTCTCGACCAGGGTTGGTGGCCTGACGGGCTTTACACGGCCCCGACCGACGAGGCCCTGCGCTACGATCTCGAGGTCATCAAAGACCTCGGCATGAACATGCTGCGCAAACACGTCAAGGTCGAGCCCCAGAGGCTTTATGCCTGGTGTGACCGGATGGGCCTCCTTGTCTGGCAGGACATGCCCAGCTCTCTTTACGACCGAAACGCCTATTCCGCCGAGGAGTTGGGGCCGATCGACGCCCAATGGGAAGCCGAGTGGCGGGCGATCATGGACGCCCTCCACAGCCATCCCTCGATCGTCATGTGGGTGCCGTTCAACGAGGGCTGGGGCCAGTTCGACACCGAGCGCATCGCGGCCTGGACCAAGGCGCATGACCGCTCGCGGCTGGTCAACAACGCCAGCGGCTGGACGGACAAAGGCGTCGGCGACGTCCTCGACATCCACAGCTACCCCGGCCCGGCCATGCCGCCGCTCGAGGAGCGGCGGGCGGCCGTGCTCGGCGAGTTCGGCGGGCTGGGGTTGCCCATCACGGGGCACCTCTGGCAGTCCGAGGGGAACTGGGGATACAGGAACCTCGACGACATTCGGACCTACGAAGAGCGCTACACGGAGCTCATAAAATCCCTTTCCCCGCTCGTCGACAAGGGGCTGGCGGCGGCCGTCTACACCCAGACGACGGACGTCGAGATCGAGGTCAACGGCTTCATGACCTACGACCGGGCTGTCATCAAGCTCGATCCGGCCCGCTTCGGCCCGCTCCACCGGCAGTATCTTCCTCTCGGGGAAGCCCCCAGGAAGGCGGCCAGGCCGGGCGATAGGAGATAACGACGCGGGCTTACGGTCCGTGAGCGTCAGCGGCGCTTGGCCAGCTCGGCGCAGCGGATGCCCCTGGGATTGAAGCATTTGTTGCACGAGGTGCACTCGGACCTGACGGCCGAACCTTCGCGGAAACGCCTGACGAGGAACGGGTCCCTGATGAGCGGGCGGCTGAGCGAGACGAGGTCGGCCCGGCCCTCCCGGACGATCCTCCCGGCGACGGCCAACGTGCGGATGCCCCCGAGGGCGAATACCGGGACTTTGACGGCTTGCTTGATGCGGGCGGCGTTTTCCGCGAAATAGCCCTCCTCGTCCTCGGACCGGACCCCCGGCCAGACCGAGCCTCTTCCGGCTTCGGCCATGCCGCCGCTCACCTCGATGCCGTCGATGCCTTCCGATTCGAGGAGGACGGCGACGCGGACGGCGTCCTCGAGGGTCAACCCGCCCTCCAGGAAGTCGGTCGAGTTGAGCTTGACGATGACCAGATACTCGCGGCCGAGGGCCGATCTGAGGCCCCGGAGGATCTTGACGAGGACGCGGGCCCTGTTCTCGACCGGGCCGCCCCACTCATCCTGACGACGGTTCGTGTGCGGGGAGAGGAAGCTCGACAGGAGGTAGCCGTGGGCGGCGTGAAGCTGGAGGCCGTCGAAGCCGGCCTTTCGAGCCCGGAGACCGGCGGCGACGAAATCGTCGATCAGAGACCGGATCTCGTCGGAAGAGAGCTCGCGCGGCGTGACCTTGGAGACCGGGTCGTGGACGGCGGAGGGGGAGACGGGCACACATCCGCAGAGCTTTTCCTTGGTCTGGCGCCCGGCATGGGCGATCTGGAGGACGACCCGCGACGGGAAGCGGTGGACGGCTTCCGGGATTCGGGCCAACCCGTCGATGAACCGGTCGTCGTGAACGGCCATCTGGCGCGGGCTGGCCTGGCCCGACGGCTGGACGTGGGCGTGCCCGGTGACGATCAGCCCGACCTCGCCCTCGGCAAGACGCGAATAGAGCTTGACATGAGAGTCCGTGACATGGCCCTCGGCGTCGGCCATGAAATCGTGGGTCGCCGAGCGGACGAAGCGATTGGGGACCGTGAGCGATCCGATGCGGAGGGGCGAGAAGAGGATATCCATGGGCCTATTGTAGACGATACGGAACTGGAATAAAATCGGGTCCTTGATATAATCCGGACGGTAAGGAGCTCCGGAGAATGAGAAAAGGCGTCGGCTTGGCGATGATCGGGTGTACGGTCCTGTCGTTCCTTCTGCTGGCCTGCGGCCCGCCCATCGCGGAAGCCCCGGCGGAGGAGGCCGCCGCGGTCCGCGTCATGAGCTTCAACATTCGCTTCGACAACCTTGCGGACGGAGCCAACGCCTGGCCGCTGCGCAAGGAGATGGCCGCGGGGGTCATCGACTTCCACCGGGTCGACGTGGCCGGCCTCCAGGAGGCGCTGGCCTCCCAGATCAAAGACCTCGAGACCCTGCTCCCTGGATACGCTTGGGTCGGGGTCGGCCGAGACGATGGGCTGGAGGCCGGGGAGTTCTGCCCGGTCTTTTTCCGTAAGGACCGGTTCCGGCTCCTCGAGTCCTCGACCTTCTGGCTGTCCGAAGAGCCGCAGACACCGGGTCTTTTGGGTTGGGACGCGGCTTGCGCCAGAGTGGTGACCCGGGCCCGTCTGAGGGACCTTTGGACGGGGCGGACCCTGACGGTCTTCAACACGCATTTTGACCACATCGGCGAGACGGCGCGCCGGGAGAGCGCGGCCCTGGTCCTTGCGGCCGTCCGGAAGGTCGCCCCGGGCGAATCCGTGGTCCTGACAGGGGATCTCAATTGCTCGCGAACCGACGAGCCCTATAAGGCGCTCGTCGGCACCGAGATCCGCCCCGGTGCCGCCCTTCGCGACGCGCGGGACGCGTCCCGGCGCCCTCCTTTCGGGCCGCTCTCCTCGTTCAACGGATTCCGAACGGAAGCCCGGGTCCGGCCGCCCATCGATCACATTTTCGTCGGCCCGGGCATCGAGGTGACCCGTGCCGGCGTCCTGCCCGGGGCCTGGGACGGCCGGTTCGTCTCCGACCACAATCCCGTCCTGGCTGAGCTTGTGCTTGCGCGACGCTAGCCGTTTGTTTTATGGTGTTGAGCGCCGTGACCGTCACCGAGATCGAGCGAAGCGTCCTCGAGACCCTCGAGAACCTGGGGATCGTCTGCGTCCGGCACGAGCACCCGCCCGTGGCCACGGTCGAGGAGGCCGAAAAGCACTGGGCGGGGCTCAAAGGCACCCACTGCAAGAACCTTTTCCTGCGGAACAACAAGGGCAACCGGCACTATCTGGTCATCGCCCCGGTGACCCGGGGCATCGACCTCAAACGGCTGACCGCCCAGCTCAACGAAGACCGTTTGAGCTTCGCCTCACCGGAGCGACTCAAGCGGATCCTCGGCCTCGAGCCGGGGTCGGTCTCGCCCTTCGGCCTGATCCACGACGCCGGCCGCGGGGTCCGGGTGGTCCTCGACCGGAGCTTGAAGGACAGCGCCTTGCTCGGTTTCCACCCCAATATCAACACGGCGACGCTGGAGATCTCATTGGCCGACTTCGAGAGATTCCTGGCTTCCCGGGAAAACCCCGTCCGCTGGCTGGAGCTCTGAAAGCGCGCGGAGAACGGAGAAAGAGTTGAAGTGAGGTTCCCATGAGAAAGATTTCCAAGGTCGTGGCCCTCGTCGCGCTGGCCGCCGGGACGATCCTGCCCTCGTTCGGGAACGGGAACCTGCCCTCCGCCAGGCCCGAGGACGCCGGAATGTCCTCCAAGCATTTGGCCCTCCTGGACGGGGTCATCGCCGAAGCCCTAGGGCGGCGGGATTTTCCGGGTGCCGTTCTGCTCGTGGCCCGCAAGGGCAAGGTCGTGTTCCGCAAGGCCTATGGGGATTGCCAGCGCGTCCCCGGGCCCCGTCCGATGACAGCCGACATGATCTTCGACCTGGCCTCTTTGACGAAGCCGGTAGCCACGGCGACCTCGATCATGATCCTGGCCGAGAGGGGTCAGCTCCGGCTCTGGGACAAGGTCAACACGTTCGTCCCGGATTTTTCGCCTTACTATCACGAAAAGGGCGTCGCCGGCGAGGATGCCCGAATTTGGCACCTCCTGACCCACACCTCGGGCCTGCCCCCTTACACGGACGCCGAGGAGGCCGCGGAACGGCTCGGAAGGCCCTGCAGCACGGACTCTCTTGCCGCCGACATCGCCCGCCTCCCCAAGGAATCCCCGGCCGGGACGAAGTTCGTCTACAGCTGTCTCAACTTCATCACCCTGGCCCACATCGTCAAGGAGGTCTCGGGGCGGACCCTCGCCGAGTTCGCGGAGGAGAACATCTTCAGGCCGTTGAAGATGTCGAGGACCTTCTTCCTTCCGCCGGCCGAGCTCCTGCCGTCTTGCGTTCCGACCGAGGTCGTCGACGGAGCCCCCCTCCGGGGCGTCGTCCACGACCCCCTGGCCCGCCTCCAGGGCGGCGTTTCGGGCAACGCCGGGTTGTTCTCCACGGCCGACGACCTGGCTGTCTTCGCCCAGATGATCCTGGGCAAGGGGCAGCATCGCGGGGCCCGGGTCCTCGGCCCCCTGGGCGTCGAACGCATGACGGAGATCTATCCGAAAGTCCCGTGGGCCGGACGCGGCTTAGGATGGGACCTCGGCTCCGATTACGCGACCGTCAAAGGCGATCTCCTGGGGCCCCGCTCCTACGGCCATTCGGGCTACACGGGGACGTCCGTCTGGATCGATCCGGAGACCTCGACCACGGTCGTCCTCCTGACCAACCGGGTCCATCCCGTGGACAAGGGGGACATTATCTCGCTGCGAAGCCGGGTGGCCAACGTCGTCGCCGCCTCCATCGACAGGCAGACCCCCTGAGAACGGGACCCTGAAATTCGTTTTGACATTCGCGTTTGCGGTGTGCTAAGGTGCCGCTGAGGTTATATAAGGAAGATGCAGGTCCAGATCGAGCGGGATATTTACATCCACGCGACGCGGGCTCACGAACTGCTGCGGGACGCCATCGATCTCTTCAGGAAGTTCCTCGACCCCGGCAACCCGGCCTCAGACCCCCAATACTACCGGGCCCGGAGCTTTCTCAAGGAAGGCAAGGCCTTCTTCGACCACGCGGTCCAGGATGCCAAGAAGCTCCTGGGGCCCATCCCCATCTACGCGGCCAAGGATTTCGAGGGTTGGCGGTCCCAGGTCCTGGTCGAGAACAAGATCGTCGTCCAGGGCCGGACGCTCGAGGAGCTGAAGGCCGAGCTGGCGGCTGACGAGTTCATCCGGACGATCATGAGCCCGGAGGAGATCGACGCCTATCTCCAAGCCCGTTATGAGACCCAGAAGACCGGCAAGCGGAAGCTGGCCAACATCAAGGTCCGGATGACCCTCGACAAGCTGGCCCTGATGCTGGGGGAGACCCAGGAGCTCCAGAAGGCGGCCCAACGAAAGCAGCAGGGCCTGCCTTTCTGACAGCCGGGCTTATTTGACGGATATCCTGTCCCGCCAATACCTCAGTTTCCCTGTCCCGGCCTGGTCCGGGCTGCCGTCGAAGGCCAGCCCGAAGGTCGATTCCCGGGCTTCGACGAGAGGCCGGCCGCGGAACAGGGCCTTGCTCAGGTTGACGACCGTGTAGTCGAGCCGGTCCCCGGCGAGGGAGGCGAACAGGAAATCCCCGTTGGTCTCGAAATCGCCGGCCTTTATGCGCCCGGCCTCGTAGGTGTAGCGGGGACGGCGCCAGTCCCGGGCCATGTCCATGCGCAGGTCGTTCTTGACGGCGATGAACAGGTCCCGGCCGCCGAGGCGGATCGTGACGCCGGCGGCGGCCCGCCCGGGCTCGACCTCCAAGCCGGAAACGCGGTCCAACCAGTCCCCGGGGCTGTCCTTCTCTCCGTGCGGGATGAGCACGGTGGCGAACACGGCCGTCTCCCCGAGCTCGAAATGCTGGGCGGCGGCCTGGAACACGGTCCACTCGTCCTGGTAGTGGCGCCTCTGGGGCTCGACCCCCTCCATCCGGTGGCCGGTCATGGGGAACAGGATGAGCAGGCGCTTGTCAGGCGGCAGATCGGCCGTCTGGATGCGGTCGTAGCCGGTGTCGTACCAATGCTCGCCCCGGGCGAAGATCTTCCTCGTGTGCCAGAGATTGCCCAGGGTGAAGTACTCCTCCCTCAGGGCCTTGAAGACGTCGAAGACGACGTAGAGTCCCGGGTCCTTGACGAAGACGACGATGCGGTCGGCCTGATATCCCCAGCCGTCGTCGACGACCCGGGTCCGGCTGTAGTCGAAATCGTCGAAGGTCAGAAAATCGACCTTTTGGGTCCGCACCCGTCGGTAGGAGCCGGCGTTGCGCATGAACTCGAGGAGCCCCTGGCCGGGGACGGCGTCGCGGACGCTGTAGCGGGACTGGCCCTCCTTCTGTCCCCAGAAGATCTTCTCGGGGCGGACACAGAGACGGTTGTGGAAATAATCCTGCCGATAGGCGCCGTACGGCCCTGACGGCATGTAGTCCCGGTAGCCGCCGTCGTGGAGCAGGACCGACCCGCCGGACATCAAGAGCACGATGCTGTTCTCGTCCTGGTGGCCGTGGGTCATCTTTTCTTCCTCGACCGGGATGGTGTCCCTCAGGTAGTCGCGGAAATTCAATCCGCCGTCGCCTTCGTCCCTGTAGTTCAGGAGCATGTAGCTCGAGCGGTCCGACCAGCCGTCGCGGAAGACGACCTTCTTGCCCTGGACGTCCTCCATGACCTCCATGGACAGGCCCGCGGGAGGGGCCGGCTCGACCTCGTCCGTGCCCCAACGGTAGCCGTCGAGGAGCATGTAGCCGAGGCCGACGCTCACCGGTTTCCCGAAGTCGACGAACCTCTCGGCCATCGTCCCGGCGGCCCACTTGAGGGCCGGGTCCTTCAAGGCCGCCGCGGCCGCTTCGAAGAACACCAGAAAGTGCGTCCAATTCGAGTTCCAGTGAGCGTCGCCGAGGTCGGGGACCATGCCGGCCGGGCTCATGAGGTTCAGGTAATACTGGGCATAGTAGAACATCTCCGGGGTCTTGAAGAGCTCCCGCATGGCGCCCAGGGCGTCGGCGTAGCCCAGGAGGGAATAGAGCCAGACGCCGTTGTAGATCGTGGCGTCCTCGATCTGCCAATTCCCCCAGTTGTCGTCCCCCAGGGCCCGGCGCTGCATCTCCCATTTCGGGGCATCCGGATGCTTCGGCAGGGCCTTGACCGCCCAGGCCAGGGACTCGGCCCTGAGGGCCGTGCGGTTCATCGGGCCCCATTCCTGGGTCCGCAGGAGATAGCGCATGCTGCCTGCGATGAGGTCTTGGATCTTGGAGTCCTCGGCCGGGGAGAGCCGGCCGAGCCGGCGCAGCGTGTCGTAGGCCCGGATGTATCTCATGACCGTGAAGAAGTCGGGCAGGGCCGGCACGCCGTCGGCATAGTCGGGGCGGAGCTTGACGGAGGATGCGGGGTAGGCCGAGCGGTAATCGCCGTAGGTCAGCAGAACGGCCTTGGCCCGGGCGGCGTATTCCGGCTTCTTCTCTTTTTCGTAGAGATAGGAATAGATGACGGCCATCTCCAGCAGGCCGCCCGGCGCCCGGTAGCCGAAGACGTTGAGCGGGTCGAACGTTTTTTTCCATTGGGCGAGGGCCTCGTCGGCGTGGTCGTGCATCCAATCGGCCGAGGCCCGGGCGTAGGCCAGATAACGGTCCCGGGAAGCGGCCTGCAGGGAAGGGGACAGGAGGGCCAGGGCGGAAACGACGAGGACAACGAAGGCCAACGGGCGGCGGGATCCGGGCGGAATTCTTCTCATGGTCTCGCTCCTTGAGGATTTTAGATTTTTCTATCACATTTGCCGCCATGAAGCAAAACCCGACTTCCGGTTGCCTCCGGCCTCCGGGATATGAGAGAATAGATCCGGATCGACAGCAAGGAGGCAGCATGACTCGGAAAATCGGAAGGCGGGAGTTCTTCAAGACCGGCGCTCAGGCCGGATTGACGCTGGCCCTGGGGCGGAAGCTCGCGGCAGCGTCCATCGGGAGACCGGCGCCGGGGGTGGGCGCCGCGGCTACGGGCGTGGCCGTCGGCACGGGAGCGGATTTCGGGAAAGCGGCCGTGAAGGCCGTGGAGCTGCTGGGCGGCATGGGCCGGTTCGTCAAGAAGGGCGCCCGTGTCGCGCTCCTGCCCAACGTGCAGAGCCGCCATCCCGGAACCTACACCAAACCCGAGGTCCTGAGGGCCGTCATCAAGCTCTGCAGGGACGCCGGCGCGGCGGACATCGACTGCCTGAGCTGGCAGACCGTCAAGCAGTGGGAGGACACCGGGCTCAAAGCCGTCATTGACGAGGAACGGGCCGGGCTCAAGCTCTTCGAGAAGGACGAAGCCCTGTTCAAAGCCGTGGCGGTCCCGGGCGCCAAAGCCCTTCCGGAGGCCCGCATTCTGACCGCGTTTTACGACTACGACGCGTTCATCAACATGCCGGTCACCAAGGACCATGCCGGGAACAAGTTCACGGGGACCCTGAAGAACCTGATGGGCCTCAATTCGCCGGCCAACAACCGGACCTTCCACCGGCCCAACTGGAAGACGGATCCCGACGAAGTGGCCCACCTCGAGCAATGCATCGTCGACCTCAACAAGGCCGTCAAGCCCGACCTGAACGTCGTGGACGCCACCGAGTTCATCGTCACCAACGGGCCCTTCGGCCCGGGCGAACTCCTCAAGCCGCACAAGGTCGTCGCCGGGGCCGACCGCGTCGCCGTCGACGCCTACTGCGCTAGCCTCTGGGGCCTCGTCGCGGCCGAGATCGTCCAGATCCGGCTCGGCGCCGAGCAGGGCCTCGGGGAGATCGACCTCAAGAAGGCCGGCGTCAAGGAAGCGGCGGCCTGATCGCGAGCGGGCGCCGGCGACGGCGGACATCGCCCCCCGGAGCGCGCTCCTGAGAGACCCATGAGATCGTTGGCCGTTCTCGCCTTGGCCGGCTGCCTGGTGATGTCGTGCGCGCCGGATCGTGCCGCACCCCGGGAAGGACCCCTTCTCGATCTTCTCCCGGGAGACGAGGTCGGCGGTTGGGCCAAGGACGGCGGGCCGGAGGAATACGAGGGCGAAGCCCTCTACACCTACATCAACGGCGGGGCCGAGATCTACCACGAGTACGGCTTCCGCCGGGTCATTCTCCAGGATTACAAGAGCGGGCAGGGAAAACCCGTCTCCCTGGAGATCTTCGAGATGGAAACGCCGGCCGCCGCCTACGGCATGTTCACTTTCAAGAGGTCGGGCAAGGGGGAGACCGTGCCTGTGGGCGCCGGAGCCGAGCTCGAGTCCTACTATCTGAATTTCTGGAAAGGCCGCTTTCTGGCGACCCTGACGGGCTTCGACGAGGAGCCGGCGACGGTCGAAGGGCTCATGGCCTTGGGGAAGGCCGTCGACGCCCGCGTTCGCGGAACGGGGGACAGGCCCGGCCTCGCCGGGGCCCTTCCGGAACAAGGCCTCAGACCGGGGAGCGTCAAGTATGTCCGCGGCCTGCTCGGCCTCAACAGCATCTACCCGTTCCCCTCGGCGCGGGGGCTTCTCTTCGACCAGGGAGCCGCCGGTGTCTATGGGAGCGGGGGGGCGACCTTGCTCATCCTCGATTACGGCTCGGTCGACAAGGCGGAAGGATCCCGGGCCCAATTGGCCGAGGCCCTCTCGGGCTCGGGCGGGTTCACGCCCGTCGATGCGGAGAACGCCGCGGTCCTCTGCTTCCGGGACGCCAAGGCCAGGGTCGTCTGCCTGGCCGGGTCGGGGACCCGCATGCTCATCGCCTTCGGCCCCGAAGCGTTCTCCGGGCTCGAGCTCATCGGGCGGGTCCGCTGACCGGCCCCGGCCCGCGGCGGCCGGGACCCTACTGTAAAACCTGCTTGGCGATGTCCACCAGACCCAGGGCGTAGTCGATCTCGGTCAACGGGATGTTCTTGGACTGGGCGATCTTGGTGAACCGGCCGTCCTTGTTGCTGTCCTTGGTCACGACGATGAGGTCGGCGAACGGGGCCACGGCATCGATCATCCGCTCGTTGTCGCTGCCTGCGGGGCCCCTTTTCGACTCCCCGCCGATGTGAACGGCCATGACGAAGATCTTGTTCTGCTTGCAGAATTCGATGAGCTTTCTCAGCCGGGCCTCCTCGGCCTCCAGGGTCAGGCCCGAGGCGCCCATGCCCTTGAGGCTGGCCCCGATGGCGAACGCGACGGCCTTGTAGGGCGTGCCGGGGGGGAAGCGGTCGAGGTCGCTGTTGATCTCGACGTGGAAACCGGGCCCGGACTCCTGGCCGCCCAACCCGACGCCGGCGGCCGCCATCTCGACCGTCGGCACGTCGCAGTAGTCGTAACCGATCTCGGCTTCGTCGAGCACGATGTTGAGGGTCGTGACGTCGGCGCTCTGGCCGGCCGACGTGGTCAGGACGGGCAGCCCGGCCTTCGGGGCCTGCCGCCCGAAGAGGGCCATCGACAGGCCGACGGCCGCGAGCAGGAAAAAGATGGGTCCTTTATTCTTGGACATGTCTCGCCTCCTTGACGTTAGCGTCATTTCTTGTCCGGTTCCATCAGGATGTCGAAGATCCGGACGGCTTTTCTCCACCATTCCGGCGGAGCGGGGTTCCTCCGGTCGTAGTTCCTCTTTTCGGTGTTGTAGAGGAACAGCCGGTTGTACTTGACGAGGAGGTCGTCGCCCAGCTTCCACCAGGCGTCGACGACCGTGTCGGCGTTGTTGATGCAGAATCCGGTCAGGAATTTGGCGGCCTCGGCCGGCTTCTTCTTGTAGAGCTCGAGGGCCCGCTTGTCGATCTCGGGGATACGGGCCACGATCCCGGCTTCATGCTTGACCTGGGCGGCCTGGACGTCCTTGATGGCCTCCGAATAGACCACCTGGACATGGAAGTCCGTGTAGTCGAAGGCCCAGCGGGCGGAGTCGCGGGTGAAGGTCCAGTGATCGCCGACGGAGAAGGACTTGGGCAAGGCCGTGACCCCCGCATAGAAGGGCATGTAGCAGGCCGTGTCCTGGGAGCCGAAGGAGATCCAGACGATGCCGCCGATCATGTCCGGCAGGCCCGCCCGGGATTGGGTCACGGTCGTGTATTCGGCCCGGCCGTCGTCGATGACCCGTGTCTGGCGGTAGTAGTTGGGGTTCTTGAACGGGCCGCCCCGGATGCCCATGACGGGATCGAAGGGCGTCCCGTAGCTCCGGTCGCGGGTCATGTCCATGACGTCCTGCACGGACAGCTTCTTGTCCGGCTTGACCGAGAACGGGAAGTCCATGTTGGGCAGCTCGGGCTTGAATTTCTGGGACGGGGCGGCCAGGTCGAAGAACCGCCACATTCTCTGGATGCGGCCGTCCGTGCTCGCGGCGCTGCCGTCCTGGGGCGAGTAGGCCCGCTTCCAGCTGAAGGGTTTGCCGCTCTTGGGATCGTAGAAGCCCATGTCGACCGCGAGCGAGATGACGTTGGGCGAGGCCATGAAGAAGTCCTTGTTCTCGAGGTCGATCTCGCCGATGCGAGACTCGTTGGGACAGACCGAGACGTGGTCGTCGGGGACCCGCTGGGCGCACCAGACGGCACCCGGCTTGCCGCTCTCCGGGGTCCACAGCGGGCCGACCGGCATGATCTCGAAGAGCCAGACCTCCCGAGGGTCGGCCACGGCCAGCATCTCGCCGTCGTCGTGGAAGCCGTAGCCGTACGTCTCGGCCAGGGAGCCCATGACCTGGATGGCCTCGCGGGCGGTCGCCGCCCGCTCCATGGCCAGCATGGTCAGGGTCGTGAGGTCGAGCTTGGCCGCCGGCGTGGAATTGATCATTCTCCGCTGGCAACCGACGGTGGACTCGCCGATGGCCACCTGGCGGTCGTTCATGTAGCCGAACATGCCGTGGTGATAGGCGTAGGTGTGAGGGACCTCGGGGATCTCGAGGCCCGAGAAGTCCTTCTTGACGAGGTCCCACTTGAGACCCTCCGAGGGCGGCCAGGTCTTGTACTGGGAGATGCGGTAGACCTTGCGGGTCGTGCCCGGCTTGTGGTCGGCCGCCGGGACGTGGCGCCAGGTCCAGTCACAGACTCCGCAGTCGCAGGTGTGGGTCGTCATGGTCGATCCGTCGACCGAGGCGTCCTTGCCGACCAGAATGGACGTGCACGATTCGCGGCCGAGGAAGTCTTCATAGCCCTCGCTCTCCGGGCTTCTGCCGGGGGTCAGGGCCCCGGCCATAAAGACGGCCAGGACGAGCAG
>JAWOHF010000107.1:0-8145 GCA_046496285.1 Candidatus Aminicenantota bacterium | reverse complement strand
ACTTTCCGCGGCCCGGGCCAAGCGATGCCCGGGGCCGGTCAGGCGGATGAGGAAAGCGGCGGTCAGAGCACGGGCCATCTCCCCCGGACTCGAGGGGGATGCCGAAAGATCTGTGGCCGGGTCGAAGATGACCGGGGGCGGCCCGCCGCTCCCGTCCCCGAAGAGGCCCGGCCATAAACGATCACCGAGGTCAAAAGGCCTTGGTTGCTGCATCGCCAAGACGATTGTATCTCTAAAAGGCCCGTATCGGGCCGAATAAAGCCTTTTCCGCTGAATTCTTCAGTTTGGAGCTCTCGTTTCGCCCTAGATCGCTCGGCGAAGCGAGTAGGCGACGTAGGATGGAGGCGCGGGGTTGATGTAGAATGAGGCGCCGCATCCGTACTCTCTCCTGAAAGGGCCATAGCCCACGACATGGGAAACGAACCCGGTCTGGAGGCTCTCGACATTGACCAGATCCGCCACGGCGTTTATCGATTCCCTCGCCCCGACCCCGTAGAGCGTGATCCGGCGGGTGATCGCGGGGTCTCTCTTCCAACGGATCGGCCGTTGCGAATCGGAGGAACGCCAGTCATAATGGACGATGGTCTTTTTGGCGAGAACGTCCGGTGACGGGCAAGGCTCGGTCGTCTCCTTGATCATCTCGATCAGGCGGACCTGCTCTCTGTAGGTCCCTGTTCCTTCGTTAGCAAAATCCAGATTGTTGAGAACGATCTTGACCGCGCCCTCGGTGAAGATGCCGTAGGAGTTCGTGTTCCCTTGGTGCCATCGCGAGGTCCCGTTGAACTGAGCGGCGCGGTCGATCACGTGATAGTCGGGGTCCAAGATGACCGGCGTCCCCCCGCGGTGGAGGACCTTCAAGGGAGTGCTCGTCTGCGCACCGGTCTTCATGGCCGCGGTCGTTTGGACAACGATGCGCGACGACGTGGAAGCCGCGGTCGGCAACATCTCGAAGTACAGATGGGGCAGGACGGCCCTGTCGCCGAAGGTGACCACGAAGAGGTCGCGGTTGAGATTCGTGCCTTGGAACCAGAGCGTCTCTCCGGTCGCAACCTTGTCCTTCGGCCCCCAGGCCGTGATCACCGGCGCGGGCGGCGGCGGCGTCTTCAGCGTCGTTTCCATCTGAGGCCGGACAACCTGTGAGTCGGCTTGAAAGGCCAGCCCCGCGAGAAACAGAACAAGGATCGCTAAGCCCACTGTTCGGGATTTGTTGGGCATTCGTCCCTCCTTCGATAGACGTCCGGGGAGCCTCGCTTCCCCGTTTGCCCGGGACTATAGCTCAGGCCTCGTGCAGAGTCAATCTTTGTAGCCTTGGCTGTCAGATCTCACTTATTTGACTTTTTTCAGCCAGAAAACACGCGTTTAGGGGGCTTGCCCATTAGAACTGCGGCGGGAATTCAAAAAAGGCACCTTATTTGCCCTGAAAAAGTCGATTAACGCGCTTTCTTCAGTATAGGAATTTTGCTAACATATTTATTATCAGTCGATAACAACAGCCAAGGCACGTTCAGGAAAGAGGGTGACTTGGACGTAGCGCTTGGTGTTGAAGTAGAGGCGGGCCGCGTCGCGAACCGCCTTCCCGGTCACCAGCTCGAGCGATCCCGGGAAGTCTTTGATCCAAGCCGGGTCGTCGCCTAACCGGTAGCTCTCGGTCAGTCTCGAGAGCCACCAGGCGTTCTGCCGGACGCTGGTCTCGAACGACCGCGCCTCCCCCGCCCGGAAGTCTGCGATCTCCTGCTCGGTCGGGCCCTTGGACTTCAGCTTCTTGATCTCGCGGAAAATGGCCGCGGTCAGATCTTCGATCCTCCCGGGATCGGCGCCGAGCTCGATGGTCACCCGGTACTCCTCGCGGGGTATCTGGTTGTAGCCCGGCCGGACGCCGACATCGTAGGTGCCGCCGAGCTCCTCACGCAGGAGTTTTCGCAGCCGGACCTCGAGGACCTGGGACGCCGCCCGGAGCGCGTTGCGGTTCGCCAGCGTGTTCCGGAAGGGACCGGAGAAAACGACGGCCGCCAAGCTCTTGGGCTCGACCCCCATCTCGACCGACCTGACCACGACCCCCTCGGGCGGCGAGATGCGCCAGTCGCGCCACGTTTCCTTCCTGCCCGCCGACGGCAGCGAGGCCAGGTACTGCAGCACCAGAGGCCTCATCTGCTCCAGGTCGATCTTGCCGACGAAGACGAAGGTGAAGTCGCCGGCGTCGGCGAACCGGTCGCGGTAGAACTCCAGCGACCGCTCGAGGTCCATCTTGGAGATCTCCTCGACCGTCATCGGCCGGAAGCGGGGATGGTCGCGCTGCAGCGTCGTCCGCAGGACGTCCGAGAAAACGGTTTCCGGGCTCTTGGCCCGGTTCTCGAGAAACGATCGCAGCTGGGTCTTGATGACCTCGAACACGGCCGCGTCGGGCCGCGGCGCCGTGAACATCAGGTGCATGAGCTGGAAGAGGGTCTCGGCGTCGCGCGGGGAAGCGTTCCCCGACAGCCCCTCCTCGAGCTCGCCGATCGACGGGCGGATGAAGACCGCCTTCCCGGCCAGCTTCTTCTGGAGGGCGACGGCGCTGAACCCGCCCAATCCCCCGGCGGCCACGACCTGGTCGGCGGTGTTGGCCGGCACGAGGTTCTCGTCTTCGGCGAGCGAGATGCCGCCCGCGCTGATGGCCCGCACCAGGATCTCGTCTTCCTTGAAATCCGTCGGCTTGAGGACGACCCGGGCGCCGTTGGACAGCGTCCACTCGACGGCCCCGGCCGCCTCGATCGCCCGCTCGGAGACGATCTCCCCCGGCTCGGGCAACTCGGGCAGGAGCGGCTCGTCTGTCGTCGCGTCCTCGTACGGCGCGATCTCCAGCCCGTCGACTTCCTCGAGGACGGCCAGGAGCTCGGCTTCCTTGGGGACAGGGACACCCGGCTTCTCGGGAACGTTGACCAGCACGACCCGGTTCTCCTCGCCCATCCACGTCTTGGCCAGGCCGTCGATCTCCTCGAGAGCGATGCCGGGCAGGAAGCGAACGTGCATCTCGTGCTCGTATGCGATCCCGGGCGTCGGCTCGCCCTCGAGGAAGGCCCGGGTGAACTCCTCGGCGTAGGTCGAGGAATCCTCGGTCTCCTTCTCGGCCAGGGCGCTCTCGAAGGCGCGCATCATCTCGCTTTTATAGCGCTCGAGCTCGGTCGCGGTGAAGCCGTGCCGGGCCACCCGCTCCCCTTCCGTGTAAAGGGCCCGCAGCCCTCCCGCGATGCCGCCCTCCTCGGTGAGGGCCGAGAGGACGAAAGCCTCCTTAGAGCCGATGAACGGCCCGTAGCTCGAGACCGCTCCCAGGAACGGCGCCCCGGGCTTCTGGGCCATCTCGGAGAAACGCTCGTTGAGCATGCCGACGAACAGCCGCTCGACGAGCATCTGCCGGTAGGCGCCGACCGAGCCCTGGTCCCGCAGCGGCAGCTTGTGGTAGACCGACACGACGCTGTCGGTGGCCTCCTCGTCGGCGACGACCGCGAACAGCGTCTCGCCGTGATCGGGGATGGGGTAGTCCGGGCGCGGCGGAGCGCCGGGGCTCACGAGGATGGGCCCGAAGTGCTTTTTGACGAGCTCCTCGATGCGGCCCCGGTCGAAGTCGCCGACGGCGATGACGGCCATCAGGTCCGGGCGGTACCAGGTCCGGTAGTAGCGCTTCAGGGTCTCGTGGGCGAAGGTCTCGATGACCTCTTTCTTGCCGATGGGCAGGCGCTCGGCGTAGCGCGAGCCCCGCAGCAGGACCGGGAGCTGCGCGTCGCGCATCCGGGCGTCGGCCCCCCGGTCGAGGCGCCATTCCTCGACGATGACGCCGCGCTCCTTCTCGATGGCCGCCGGGTCGAAGCTCAGCCCGTGGGCCCAATCCTCGAGGATGAGGAACGACGTCTGCAGGATGGCCGCGGAGTCCGTGGGCACCTTGAGCATGTAGATCGTCTCGTCGAAACCGGTGAAGGCGTTGAGATCGGGCCCGAAGCGCATGCCGATCGACTCCATGAAATCGACCAGCTTCTGGCGCGGGAAATTCCGGCTGCCGTTGAAGGCCAGGTGCTCGACCATGTGGGCCAGGCCCCGCTGGTCGTCTTCCTCGAGAACGGAGCCGGCCCGGACGACGAGCCGGAGCTCGGCCCGGTTGCGGGGCTCGCGGTTCTCGCGGATCCAGTAACGGAAGCCGTTGGGCAGTTCGCCGACCGTGATCTTGGGGTCGACGGGGATCTTGCCGTCAAGGGCCGGGTCTTCGGCGGTGACGACTTGGGTCGCGGGGGCCGTGACCGCCGCGTCCTGGCCCCAGGACCGGACCGGCAGGGCGATGGTGAAGAGGGCCGCCAGCAGGAAGGCCTGGCCGAGGGCCGGAAAGGCGAAAGGACGGATTCTTCGCGTCTTGTTCATCCCCTCCATCATAGCCGATTTCGGGGATTATGGATAACGCGTCAGGAGGATTTGTAATGCGCCGGGGTGTCGGCCTATACTAGAGACCTGAGCAGAAAAGGAGACGCGCCCATGAAACGCTCCCGCCCGATCTTTTGGGTCTTTCCTCTGGCCCTTGTCGTCGCGGCCGGCGCCTGCAACCTGAGCGACGGCCCGCAGGCGGCGGATATCGTCGTCAACTCCCTGTCTGATCTGGCCGCCCCGCCGGCCGGCACGGTCACCCTCCGGTCGGCCATCGCCGCGGCGGGCGCGGGGGACACGATCACTTTCGACGACTCGCTCGATGGAGGGACGATCCTGCTGACCGTCGTCGGCGAGGAGCACTCCGTCCTCAAAGGCGAGGTCTATGTCAACAACGTCTTCTCGGGATACCAGGAGCGGGATTACGGCCGGTCGGCCCTCTACGCCCGCAAGGACCTGGCCATCGACGCCTCCGGCCTGCCCCACGGGATCACCGTCAAATGGGACGGCGGCGACGCGAGCCACGCCCGGGTCCTGGCCGTCTACGGCGACCTGACGATGAAGAACGTCGCCCTCCTGTCCGGGTATTCCGAGGCCGTGGCCATCGACGGCGGCACGCAGCCTTACACCCTGGCCCGCGGCGGCGGGCTCGCGGTCTGGGGCAAGGCGGCGCTCACCGGATGCACCGTCGCCGGCAACACCTGCTTCGGCGAATCCGGGTCGGCCCGCGACCGGGGCACATACGGCGGCGGAATCTACGCCGACAATCTCGACCTCGTCGACTGCGTCATCAGCGGCAACCGGGCCATCGCCTACGGGGCCGGCGGGGGGGGCATCTATTCGGTCGGCGGCGGCGCCAACTCGGGAGGCCGCGGCAACGACACATTTCTCCGGGGATGCACGATCAGCGGCAACCGGACCACCGCCCAGCACGCCTACGGAGGCGGCATCTTCACCCTGTCCGGCGGGCCGAGCAACCTGGCGGCCATGTCCCTGACCAACTGCACCATCGCCCGCAACGTGGTCGAAGAGCACCCGGACTTCCCCGAGGTCGGCCAGTGGTACACCCGCGGCGGCGGCGTCTACATGGGCGGCGGCGGCCTGTGGGTCTCCGGATGCACCATCGCAGAGAACGCCGTCGTGGGCGTCCCGGCGATCTTCAGCAATAAGCCCAACATCGGCGGCGGCGGGGTCGCGGCCACGATCGGCAACGCCCACACCGTGGAGAACGTCTGGGTCCAGAACTCCATCGTCGTCGGCAACACCATGAACGGCGAGCCCGAGGACTGGTTCGCCGGGTCCATCCTCAATTTCTACAGCCAGGGGTACAACCTCGTCGGCGTCGTCGACTTCCGCTACATTCTCGTGCCCGTGCCCGACTGGATGATGACCAGCCGCAAGCGCTGGCCGAAGGCCGGGGACGCCGACGGCGTGGCCCTTCTCGATGCGCTCGACATCGCCTCGGTCGAACGGCACCCGACCGTCCTCTCCGCCGGCACGGACGCGGGCCAGCCGGCCGTCCTGTGGTATCCCCCGGCCGCCCTGGCGACCGACAAGATCCCGAACCAGGACTACGCTGTCACCAACGTCATGGCCGGGTACACGGGGTTCGGCCAGCCCACGGACGACTTCCTGAACCACGTCATCCTCCAGCTCCGGGCCCAGTACGGCGCGATCCTGGGAGCCGATTTTGGGTCCGAGTTCGGGGACATGACCGGCACGACCTGGTACGGCCCGGCCGTGACCTGGCCGTCGAACCCGCAGAACGCGGCCTGGATCTCGTTCTGGCGCAACCTCGACATCGCCATCGGGGACCGGCTCGGCATGGCCATCCTCGGGGACGATTTTTGGGGGACGTTCTCGTCCGGCCCCCTCGGCAATGTCCGCCTGACGATCGGGAGTCACACGAAGTCGTTCCACATGGAGAGCACCGACCAGCTGGGGAACTCGCGGCCGCGAGGCGCGATGGGCGATATCGGAGCGATCGAAAAATAGGCATGAAGCTGCCGGTCATTTCTCTTGTCGTCCTTGTCGCCGCGGCCTGCCGGGCCGGGGACGCCAAGATCCTCGCGGACGGCGCCCCCTCCCCTGCCCGCATGGAAGAGAGGTCGGCGCAGGACACACGCGACATGATGCGGCCCCTTGACGGCATCCCGGGGTGGGTCCGGGCGGAAGAGCCGCGGATCTTCACGAGGGAAGGCCTTTACGGGCACATCAACGGCGGAGCCGAGCTGGTTCTCCAGTACGGGTTCCGGGAATTGGCCGTCCACGCCTTCGAGCCGGAGACGGGCGGGGCAAAGGCGGCCGGAGAGGCCGCGGCGCCCGCCGCGAAAGAGATCGTCCTCGAGATCTACCGCATGGAGTCGGGCGAGGCGGCCTTCGGCCTCTATTCGACCCGGCTCGAGGGCGGCGAAGAGAGCTGGCCGGATATCGCCTCGGACCACTGGGCGAGCCCCGGGCAGGCCAACCTGGTCAAGGGAGAATATCTGATCAATATCCTGTCTTCGGGGTGCACCGACGACGAGGTCGGTAAGTTCGCGGCGGCGGTCGAGCGCAAGATCCCGGGGAAGGGGACGGTGCGGCCTGAGGGGATGGGCCGTCTGCCGGCCGAGGGGATGGTCCGCGGCAGCGGGCGATACGTCAGGGGACCGCTCGCGGCCCAGAATGAGTCCCCCTTCCTCGAGGCCGAGTTCTGGGGATTCGGCGAAGGCCGGGCCGAAGCCTATTCGGCCCGCTACGGCGCCGGGCCCGCCGTGTCCAAGCTCCTGATCGTCGAATTCCTGGATAAGCCCCGGCCGGAAACGGGAGCGATCGCCGAGAGATCAGGACATCCGGCCGTCCCCCCCGGTCTTGCGGACAAAGTCGCCGAAATGTTCGGGGAATACCTTGCGGACGTTCGCCGCGACGGGAATGCCATCGAAGGGCGGAACCAGGCCGGGCGCATTTTCCTGTTCCGGGCGGAAGGCCGGTTCGCGGCGCTCGTCCTCGGCGAGCCGGACGAAGCGGCCGCACGGCTGCGGCTCGACGACGCGCTCCGTTCGGCGCGGGGCTGAGCGGACCGGCGTCTATCAACCGCGACGGGATATCCGCCGCGCGGAGGTCAAGGCCGAAGAAAGGAAAAGGTATGGAAGAAGGTTATGTGACGGCAAAAACCCTCGACCGCAAGACGCGCGAGTGGCTCCGGAAGGTTAAGCCTTACGCCCAGCCCCGGATGCGCTTCGCCCCGAAAAAAGCGGCCCTGCTGGTCATCGACATGCAGAACTTTTTCCTGAGCCCCGACTCCCCGACCTACACCTGCGGCGGGGCGGCCGTCCTGCCATGCGTCAAGAGGCTGGTCCGGGCCTTCCGCAAGGCGGACCGCCCGGTCATCTTCACCCGCCACGTCCATCACCCGGGGCGGCTCGACGCCGGGATCATGGAGTGGTGGTGGGACGGGATGTGCCTCGAGGGGACGCCGGAGAGCGAGATCCATCCCGGCCTGGCCCCGCGCCCCGGTGAGAAGGTCGTCCTCAAGCATCGCTACTCGGCCTTCTACAATACGGACCTGGAGACCGTCCTGCGCTGCCTCGGGGTCAGGCAGCTCGTCGTCACCGGCGTCATGACCAACCTCTGCTGCGAATCGACGGCCCGAGACGCCTATTTCCGCGATTTCGAGGTCTTTTTCCCGGCCGACGCCACGGCCACCGTCAGCGAGGAGATGCACACGGCCTCGCTCCTCAACCTCGCGTTCGGCTTCGCCCTGGTGACCTCGACCGGCCG
>JAWOHF010000105.1:0-3435 GCA_046496285.1 Candidatus Aminicenantota bacterium | reverse complement strand
GCCAGGGCGCTGTACTTGCTGGAGGCCCAGAGCACCATGGCCCCCTTCCTCCCCTGGAACTCCCTCTCGACGGCGGGCGGCACCATGTGCAGGCCGAGGAGCTTGTCGAGGCGGTAGGCGGCGATCTCGTATTTCCAGCAGTCGCGGCCGCCGCCCACCAGGTCGTCGTCGACGCATTTCCAGGCGGCCTTGCTCTCGACGCCGTCATGCTCGAGATAGATCTTCATGGAGCCGGTCACGCCCGCGCCGAGGGGCTCGTGACGGACGATCTCGGCCGTCGCCAGGAATTGCTCCCAGAAGTCCCGCCGGGCGATCTCATCCGCGGTGAACTGCCCGTGGCCGTGGGGCGCAAGGAACGCAAGAACCAGGAGGGCCAATCCGGCCGACAAGAGCCTGTTGTTCATGGTCGCGCCTCCCCTTTCGGTGTATCCATCGTATGAACCGGGGCCAGTGTAGCGCCGTTTGAGGAGAAATTCAACGCCGGCGCCACAGCGGGACGAGGGCCGCGGCCGCCGCGAGCGAGATCCAGCCCGCGATCGCCGGGATCCCCGGAACCGGCACGAGCAGCCGCGCGAGCCCGGTGAGGGCCAGGAGCAGGGACGCGGCCATGAACAGGGCCGTTCGGACCCGCCGCCACAGCCCCGCCTCGGGCCGCGCGTCCTCGCCGGCGACCGCCTTCCAGGCCCCCGGCGGGCGCACCCGCTCGTAGAACCGGGCCACGGTCCGTTCGTCGGTGCGAGGCCCGAAGATGGCCGCCGCGACGGCCGCGCCCATCGAGACGAGGACCATGAGCCCCAGGCGCGCCCACTCCTCCTTGACCACAGCCAGCAGGATCGGGGCGGCCGCGAGCGACACCCCGAGGGCCGCCGCCTCGGACCAGAGATTGATCCGGTGCCAGAGCCAGCGGAGCATCAGCACCCCGCCCACGCCGGCGCCGAAAAGCAGCGACACGAACCAGGTGGCCTGGATGGACCCCAGGGCGCGCATGATCAGCAGAGCCAGCCCCAGGATGACGAAGTTCGACAGGCGGGCGGCCACGACCAGCTCGCGGTCCCGCGGCGTCCGCTTCAGCCAGGCCCGGCAGACGAGCCGCGCGTAGATGTCGTTGGTCCAGTAGGAGGCCCCCCAGTTGAGGTGGGTGTCGATCGTCGAGGCCAGGGCGGCCAGCAGGCCCGCGAGCATGATGCCCTTGAGCCCGGCGGGCATCAGGTCGTTGATCCCGGAGACGAAGGTCATTTCCCGGGCCGCCGCGAACCCCGCCGACCCGGCCTCGGCCGCGGTGAACGGATAGACGACGAGCAGGCCCAACCCGATGACCAGCCAGACCAGGCTCCGCAAAAAGACCTGGACCCAGGTGAAGACGACGCCGGCCGCCCGGGCGTCGCGGTCGCTGCGGCAGGCCATGGCCCGCTGGGCGAGGTAGCCCGTGCCGTCGCTGCCGATCCAAAAGAGCCCCTGGAGGCCGATGACCGCCAGGAACGGGAACAGGGCCTCGCGGCCGGCGGGCAGGAAGCCCAGCAGCTCGCGGCCCCGGGCCTCGCCGTAGAGCTCGATGATCCGCGCCCCGAGGCCGCCCAGCCCCCCGGCCGCGTCGACGACCAGGACCGCATAGACCAGGGTGCCGACCATGGCGAAACCGAATTGCATGATGTCGGTGACCACCACCCCCCGCAACCCCCCGAGGGTCGAATACAGGAGGACGAAGGCCAGGACGAGGACGAGGCTCAGGAAGGAGTCGGCCGACCCCAGGCCCAGCGTCCCCAGGAACCCGGACAGGCCCCGATGAAGCGAGGCCGGCAGCCAACGGTGCCAGGGGAGGAAGACCTCGGTGATGCGGGCGGCCGCCGTCAGGATCATGGCCAGGAAAAAGCTGTTGACCACGGTCCCGAAGTAAACGGCCTTCAGGATGCGCAGCGTCAGGACCCCCCGGCCGCTGTAGCGGACCTCGGTGAGCTCGGCGTCCGTGAGCACCCCCGCCCGGCGCCACAATTCCCCGAAGACGAAGGCCAGGAGCAGGAAGCCGAACCCGTAGATCCAGAACCGCCAGAGAAGGAACAGCCCGCCGGTGGCCATCAGGCCCGTGGCCAGCAGGGGCGTGTCGGCGGCGTACTGGGTTGCGGCCATGCTCAGCCCCGACTTCCAGCCGGCCACGTCGCGGCCGGCCAGGAAGTACTCCTCGAGGTTGCGGGAGGCCCGGCGGCGGGCCCTCAGGCCGCTCCAGAGGGCCAGGGCGACGAACATCGTAACGATGGCCAGGTCGAGCATCGCGGGCCTAGGAGACGACATTCCGCCCCCCGTGTCAAGACCGGCGGCCGAGCCGGGTTGCGCAGCCCTGTTGACTCCCGGCCCCGGATTGGGGTATATGAGGGGCGAACTCTCCCCCAAGGAGCCGCCATGCCCCAGCAGACCCTGGCCATCATCAAGCCCGACGCCGTCAAGAAGCGGGTGGTCGGCAAGATCGTCTCCCGCATCGAGGACGAGGGCTTCACGATCGCCCGCCTCAAGCTGGTCCACCTGACCCCGGACGAGGCCAAGGGCTTCTACGCCGTCCACAAGGAGAAGAAGTTCTTCTCGAGCCTGACCGAGTTCATGTCCTCGGGCCCCGTGGTGGTCATGGCCCTCGAGGCCGAGGACGCCATCCGCCGCTGGCGCGAGGTCATGGGGGCCACCGACCCGGCCCTGGCCGAGCCCGGCACCCTGCGCCGGCTCTACGGCTTCTCCATCGAGCGCAACGCCGTCCACGGCTCGGACGCGACGGAGACGGCGGAGTGGGAGGTGGGGTATTTTTTTAAGAAGAAACCCTGAGAATCCGGATATCCCGGCTTGATCTGGGTAAATTGTTTCCCGTCTCCTCAATATTTTTCCCTTTTGTGAGAAAAAAAGTGGCCCTCGAGCATCTTTATTAATAAGCGCCTTCTTCTCGACGAAATACCTGCATATGCACGACCAAGACAAGAAAAGCAGGGAATACCAAGAGCTTCTCGACCGTTTCTCGAATTTCATCAGCGCCAACATCCAGAAGTTCAATCCTCTCCACTACGGATTGGACCCGGACGACATCGCCCAGGACATCCGATTCAAGATCTGGAAGGTACTACTGGGCGAAAAGAACATCACGAACTATCCGGCCTATATCAAGAAGGTCGTGGACACATCCGTCATCGATCATCTTCGTAAGCTGCGCCGGGAGCAACGATGTCAAAATTTCGAAAAACGGAAATGCGTCGCCGAAATGGAGCTTTTCTACTCTAAAGAGCTGTCATTTCGCAAGCGTCTGGAGGAACGGATCGGGGAAGCCGTCGAATCCCTGATCGATTCCCGGCGACAAGTCGTGAAGCTCCACCTCCTCAACTTCAATATCAGAGAGATCGCTCTTTGCTTGAACTGGAGCCCCGCCAAAACGAGGAACCTGTTGTATCGCGGGATGAGCGATCT
>JAWOHF010000061.1:0-3482 GCA_046496285.1 Candidatus Aminicenantota bacterium | reverse complement strand
CTCGACCTTCTTGAGGATGCCCTTTTTCTCGCCCGAGGCCCGGACGAGTTCGCCGAGGCTTATTTTCTGGCCTCGGGTTTCCAGCCTATTTTTAACGGAATCAATATTTTCCAGGACGTATTTGGGGTCCAGCATGCCCCGGATTATAGCACAGTAGTCGCTCAGCGAAAAGGCGCAATGGGACGATATGGCCCTTTGACAACTTCGAGGGATTCATGAAGAATAGGCGCGATGGACGGCTACATCCAGGTCTACACGGGCAACGGCAAGGGCAAGACGACGGCGGCCCTGGGCCTGGCCCTGCGGGCCGCCGGCCACGGCTTCAAAACGTTCATCGGCCAGTTCCTCAAGGGCCGGTCGAGCGGGGAGATCGAGGCCGCCAAGCGCCTCGACCCCCTCATCCGCATCGAGCAGTTCGGACGGGAAGGATTCATCCTGGTCAAGGACGGCCCCGACGACGAGGACGTGACCAAGGCCCGGGCCGGCCTGGCCCGCTCGCTCGAGGCCATGCTCTCCGGGGATTACCGGATCGTGGTCCTCGACGAGATCAATACGGCCGTCCACTTCGGATTGATCCCGGAGTCCGACGTCCTCGGTCTCCTGGCCCGCAAACCGAAAGATGTCGAAGTCGTCCTGACCGGACGTTACGCCCCGGACTCCTTCCTCGAGCGGGCCGACCTGGTGACCGAAATGACGGAACAGAAACACTACCACAGCCAGGGCGTCAAGGCCCGCGACGGGATCGAGAAATGAGGCGTCGCGTCGACCCCTTCGGCCGGAGCCCGTTCCGACCCTCGTTGGGCCGGGAGGAGTTCGAAAGGCTGGTCGGGGAAGCCATGACCGAGATCCCCCGCCGATTCCGCAAGCTCATCGAGAACGTCACCATCATGGTCGAGGACGAGTCGCCCCCGGGGACCTCCCTCCTCGGACTCTACCATGGCGTCCCCTACACTCACCGGGGGCCGGCCTCCTACGGCAACCTCCCGCCTGACGTCATCGTCATCTATCAGAGGCCCATCGAGCGCATCTCGCGCACGGCCGAGGACATCAAGGACCACGTCCGCGACACCGTCCTCCACGAGGTCGGCCATTACTTCGGGTTGGGCGAGGCGGAGCTTCGCGAGATCGAGCGGGCCGTCCGAGAATCCCGTCGAGGAGACAAGATATGAACAAGCCTCTCGAAGGCGTCTACGTCGCCCTGACCACGCCCTTCGCCGGGGACGACATTTCCCCGGAGAGACTCCGGGGCAACGTCCTGAAGTACAACCGGACAGAACTGGCCGGCTATCTCGTCCTGGGCTCGACGGGCGAGAGCGTTTCGCTCTCCGACGCGGAATCCCTGGCTCTCGTCGAGGCCGTCATCGGCTCAGCCGGGCCCGGAAAGAAGATCCTTGTGGGGACGGCCCGCGAATCCACCCGGCTGACCGTCGAGTTCACCAACCGCGTCGCGGAATTCGGCGTCGACGCGGCCCTTGTCCGGCCGCCTTCCTATTATAAGTCCAGGATGACCCGGGAGGCCCTCCGGAAGCACTTTCTCGCTCTGGCCGACGCCGCGAAGGTCCCCTTGCTCATCTACAACATCCCCCAGAACACGGGCCTGTCGCTCGACACCCGCCTCATCGTCGAGCTGGCCGCACACCCCAACGTCGCCGGTCTCAAGGAAAGCTCGGGCAGCCTGGCCTACCTCGGAGAGGTCCTGCCGCACGTCCCGCCGGGATTCCACTATTTCCTTGGCTCGGGGCACGTCATTCATCTGGGCCTCGAGATGGGCGCCGACGGGGCCATCCTGGCCGTGGCCAACGCGGCGCCGGAGATCTCGGCCGAGATCTACCGGCTCTTCCGGGCCGGGCGGAAGGACGAATCCCGACGCCGGCAATTCGACCTCATCCCCCTCAACAAGGCCGTCATGGAAAGCTACGGGATCCCCGGTCTGAAATGCGCCCAGGACCTGCGCGGTTTCTATGGCGGTCCCCCCCGGCTGCCTCTCCTCGCGGTCGATGAGGCCGGCAAGAAAGAGATCGAGTCCTTGATGCGCGGGCTGGGGCTCATCGGCTGACAGAAGAATAAAAAAACGACCGTGCACCCTGCTCCGACAGCACTCTCCCCGCGTGTCCCCGGCCGACGGCTCAGGCGGGGCTGACTGCCGCACAAGAAACCGTCCCGCTACCGCTGCTACCTTCCGGTCCTGACGGGGTTTGCGGGTGGCTCTTCGCGCAGGGCCCCCACCCTCGACACCACGTGCCGGGGCACCGGCCAGAAAGAGGGAAGCCTCGGCAGGGAATTCGATCCCACTGGAGCGGATTGTGGGCCACAGGGCACCGCTAGCTCCCCATCTAGCACGGTCGAGCCCCTATTATAGCATTTTTGCCCGGTCCCGCCGTTCTGGTATAATAGGTGCCTGAACCATCGGAGGATCTTCCCATGTTTTTCGACAGCACGTTTTTTCTTTTGATACCGCCTCTCATTCTGGCCTTGTATGCCCAGTCCAGGGTCAAGGGCGCCTACCGCAAGTACAGCCAGGTCTTCGCCTCGTCCCGGATCTCCGGGGCCCGGGCCGCTTACGAGCTTCTGCAAGCCGCCGGCGCCGGTCACGTCAAGATCGAGAAACAGCCCGGAGAGCTGACCGACCACTACGACCCCCGTCAGCGGGTCCTGCGCCTTTCCCAGGGAGTGCACGACAGCACCTCCATCGCCGCTCTGGGGATCGCCGCCCACGAAGCCGGGCACGCCCTCCAGCACCACACCCACTATAAGCCCATGAATCTGAGATCGCTCGTCTACCCCGTGGCCAGCCTCGGTTCGAGCCTGGCCTTCCCCCTCTTTTTCGTCGGCTTCATCTTCAGCAAGGAGGGCCCGAGCATCCTCATGGACATCGGCATCCTGCTCTTCACCGGGGCCGTCCTTTTCTCGCTCATCACCCTGCCCGTCGAGTTCAACGCCTCGAAGAGGGCCCTGGTCCTGCTCCAGGAAAGGCGCTTCCTGACGACCCCCGAAATGACCGGGGCCCGCAAGGTGCTCGGCGCCGCCGCCCTCACGTACGTCGCCTCCACGGGCATGGCCGCCATGCAGCTCCTGCGCATGTTTCTATTGCGGCAGTCGCGTCATTAAAATCGGGCTCGGTCCGGTTCCTCTCGCGGCGCACCCCCGTCCGTGCTCGCCGCTCCAAAGGGCTCTTAGGCATCAGCGGCTCCGCGCGGCGGGGGGCCCCCGCTCCGCTGCGTCACCGATCCTCGCCCTCTATCACGGTACATGAGGTTGATTTGCAACCTCTCCCCTGTTATGCTCGGTTCTTCGTGAAACACATCGGGAGTTACCCGCGCGAAGGAGGTCCCGCGATGAGCAAGACACCCCTCGGCCGGAGGCAGTTCTTCAAGACATCGGCGCTCGGCGCCCTGGGTGCCGGGCTGGCCGGCCGGACCGCGACCGCCGCGCAGGACGTTCCCGGCGACTCCCCCCGGATCAAGGAATACCGGACTTTGGGC
>JAWOHF010000300.1:0-4487 GCA_046496285.1 Candidatus Aminicenantota bacterium | reverse complement strand
GAGGCCATCGAGATCCAGTCGGTCGACGAGTTCAGCTCGTTCCATCCGATGGAGGTCATCGCCACGGCGGAGGAGACCGAGGCGCTGCTCGCGGCCCATCCTGCAGCGCCCTATCTCTTGTTCCCGGGGGACCGCCGCTTCTCCATCCGCATGACCGGCGACCTGCCTCATCGCTGGATCGCCGCCGGGCCGGGGGGGGACGTCCGGGGCCGGGCCGCGCGCGGCGAATTTTTCGCCTTCCAGGTCGGCGTCTGGGCGGCGCGCCAGGCCATCGAGGACCTCGAAGTGAGGTTCTCGGACCTCTTGCAGGCGACGGCGAAGATCGAGGACGGGTCGCCCGCCCCGCGCACGCGCATCGAGGCCGCTTACTTGAACTGCCTCAACACGGGCGGCGTCGATTGGGACGGCTCGGACATCACGAAAGCCGTTCCCGTCGGGCGGGGCAAGATCCAAGCCCTGTGGTGCGGCATCGATGTCCCAAAGGATGCCCGGCCGGGCGTTTTCCGGGGTACGGTGACGGTCGCGCCCAAGGGATCGCCGGAGACGATCCTGGCCGTCGAGCTCGAGGTGACCGGCGAGGTCTTCGATGACCGCGGCGACGGCGACCCGTTCCGCATGACGCGCCTGCGCTGGCTCGACTCGACCCTGGCCCAGGACGACGGCGTCGTCCCGCCCTTCACGCCTCTCGCGGTCGACGGCTGGACGGTCAGCTGCCTCGGACGTTCGCTGACCGTAGGCCAGGACGGCTTGCCGGCCCGCGTCCGAAGCTTCTTCGCCCCCGAGATGACCAGGATCGGGGCCGCGCCGACCGAACTGTTGGCCTCGGCCTTCAAGCTGCGCGTTCACGACGGCGAGAAACGGGAGCTTGGCTGGACCGCGGCCGTATCGGGCCCGCGGTGGGTCAAGCGGGCCGAGGGCACCGTCGAGTGGCAGACCGAGAACCGCGCCGGGGGCTTGAAGATGATCGTCCGCGGCCGCATGGAGTTCGACGGCTTCGTCGATTACAAGGTGGCCCTGACCGCGGACCGGGACATGGAGGTCTCCGACATCTGGCTCGAGGTGCCGCTTCGCGAGGAGAGCGCCCGGTACATGATGGGCCTCGGCTTCAAGGGCGGGGCGCGGCCGGAGATGTTCGACTGGTCGTGGGACCGGACCAAGAACCAGGACGCCCTGTGGCTGGGCGCCGTGAACGCCGGGATGCAGGTCTCGTGGCGGGCCGAGAACTACTCGCGGCCGCTCAACACGAACTTCTATCTCAGCAAGCCCCTCAACATGCCGCCCTCGTGGTGGAACGGCGGCCGCGGCGCGGTCGCCGTGCGGACGGTGACGCAAGGGAAGAGTGCGGCCGGGCGCACCGTCGTCCTCAGCGCCCACTCGGGCCTGCGGACGATCAAGGCCGGCGAGACGCTCCGTTTCGATTTCACGCTGCTGCTGACGCCCTTCAAGCCCCTCGATCCGGCGTCGCATTTCCGCGAGCGGTACTTCCACGCCTTCGAGCCGCTCGACAAGGTGGCGGCGACGGGCGCCAACGTCATCAACGTCCACCACGCCAACGACATCAACCCTTACATCAATTACCCCTTCCTGCGGACCGAGGACATGAAGGCCTACATCGACGAGGCCCACGGCCGCGGCTTCAAGGTCAAGATCTACAACACCGTCCGCGAGCTGTCGAACCGGGCGCCCGAGCTCTTCGCCTTGCGCAGCCTGGGGCACGAGGTGTTCTCGGCCGGACCGGGAGGGGGTTATTCGTGGCTTCAGGAGCACCTCGGCGGCGACTACATCGCGGCCTGGTTCGTGCCCGACCTCAAGGACGCGGCGGTCATCAACAGCGGCATGTCGCGCTGGCACAACTACTACATCGAGGGGCTCGACTGGGTGGCCCGCAACGTCGGCATCGACGGGCTCTACCTCGACGACGTGGCCTTCGACCGGACGACGATGAAGCGCGTGCGCAAAGTCCTCGACCGCAACCGCGAGGGCGCGCTCATCGACCTCCACAGCGCCAACCAGTACAACGTGCGCGACGGGTTCGCCTCAAGCGCCAACCTCTATTTGGAGCATTTTCCCTTCCTCAACCGGCTGTGGTTCGGGGAGTACTTCGACTACGACGGCAGCGGCCCCGACTACTGGCTGGTCGAACTGTCGGGCGCCCCGTTCGGACTGATGGGCGAGATGCTCGAAAAGGGCGGCAATCCCTGGCGCGGCATGGTTTTCGGGATGACCAGCCGCCTGCCGTGGGCCGGCGACCCGCGGCCGCTGTGGAAGGTCTGGGACGAGTTCGGGATCGCCGAGAGCGAGATGATCGGCTGGTGGGCGGGGAACGGCCCGGTCAGGACGGGGAACGCCGACGTCCTGGCGACGGTCTACGTGCGGCGGGGCTCCGTCCTCATCGCTCTGGCCAGCTGGGCCGAGAAGCCGGTCGAGGTGCGCCTCGCGATCGACTGGAAGAAGCTGGGGCTCGACCCGAAGAAGGCGACGCTGCGGGCCCCGGCCGTCGAGGGCTTCCAGGAAGCCGCCGAGTTCAAGCCCGGCGATGCCATCCGCCTCGAGCCCGGCAAGGGCCGGCTCCTCATCCTCCGCTAATTCGGGGACACAATACTCATTCACTAATTCCTCCAGGCGGCGGAAATTGGGGAATGGGTATTGTGTCCCTTAATTTAATATGAAGCGGAAGCGCTTGACGACCAGGAACTCGTCCTCGGCGCGGACGATGCTGTAGGCCAGGTCGCCCCGGACGAGGAACAGGTTCTGGGGCGCGCGGACCTGCTTCAGGTAAATGCCCTCGGGCGTGAAGACGTCGAAGACGAACTCCTCGACCCCCTCCTCCACGTATTGCTGCAGCCAGAGGTTCCCTTCGTCGTCGAAGAACTTCCGCCAGTCGGAGAAGGCCGGGTAGAACTCGGGGTGGGCTCCGTCGGGCTTGTACGCCGGATGGCGCAACGGCGTGAACTCCCGGCCGAACCGGAAGAGAAGGTTCCATTCCGGGTCGTAGACGTCGAGCCGGTAATCCTTGTTGTAGCCGATATAGACCCGGTCGTCGGGACCGACGAGCCAGGAGGTCCGGTAGGCCTCGCGCGAAGACATGCTCTGGCTGCTGACCCCTTCTCCCAATTTCGTGACTTTTCTCAACATGGTGATATCCAGATACTCGCCGAGCTTGGTCGTGTCTGTGCCCTTTTCGTCCGTCCTGAACAGGGCTATCCGATTCTGGCTCAGCTGATACTCCCCGCCGACCCCGCCGACGTCCGGCGTCAGCATCTGCGAGTAATAGACACGGTTCGAGCGGTCGACGGCCAGGCCGCTGCAGAAGCCGTCCACGGCGAAACTCGACAGATAAGTCCCCGAGCCGTCGAGGACGGAAAGCCGGTGCTGACGCCCGGAGAGCAGGAAGATCCGGCCGTCGGCCGAGAGGGCGAAATCGGCGGGGGTATCGAATTCCCCGGGGCCTTGGCCCTTCCGGCCCACGGTCCGAAGCCGCCGGCCGTCCGGGGCGAAGACCTTGATGTCGACATCTCCCCAGTCCAGCACATAGATATTGCCGTCGGCGTCGACCTGGAGGCTCTGCGGCCGGTTGAGGACGGATTCGGCTCCCGCTCCCTCTCCTCCTATGACCAGCTCCTCCTCGAGGGCGTAGCGGACCACGCCCTCTTTCGGGAAAGCGGGATTGAGGACGGTCTTGACGCCGTCGACGGTCTCGATCCTCACGGGATAGCCGGCGGCTTCGGTAATGTCGTCCTTCTTCCGGCAGGCCTCGAGGACGGCAAAGGCGGCCAAGGCGACGACGACCGCAACGGCTTTATAAGCGGTTTTATTCATATGAACCCTCCTGATAGCCGGGAGCCCCGGCCCGAATGCTCCTCATAACCCGATACGTCGGCGGGCGTCTTTGCGTTTATGCACGGCCCGCCGCGCCTGTATTATTGTGCCCCTTTTCATTCGGGGACACAATATCCATTACGGAAGCCCCGCTCGATCTTGCGCCGGTTGACGTCCCTCGCGCCAGGCGAGGCCGGGATCTCGGCCGCCACGCTGGCCGAGCTCCGTTACGGGGCGGCCAAGAGCGCTCAACCGGAAAAGAACAGCCTGGCCCTCGACGAATTCCTCCTCCCCTTGGAAATCGCCGATTTCGACGAACCGGCCTCCGAAAGCTGCGGAACGGTCCGGGCCGCGCTCGAAATAGCCGGCACGCCCATCGGCCCCCTCGACACCCAGATCGGGGCCCACGCCCTGAGCCTCGGGGCCACGCTCGTGACCCACAACACGCGCGAGTTCCGCCGGATCCCCGGCCTGTCCGTCGCGGACTGGCTTTAATTGGGGGACATGATACCCGTTTCCCCATTCATCGGGGGCTAAACGCATGGCTTCGGGCAAGCGTTTTGTTTATAATGGCTGTAACGTCAGCGCTGTACGGCGCAAGGGAGGGGAAACATGAGAGACAAGAAAGTCCCGCGGGGTGGCTTCTGGTTTTCGGTCTGTTTTATCGT
>JAWOHF010000293.1:0-11005 GCA_046496285.1 Candidatus Aminicenantota bacterium | reverse complement strand
GCGTCCTACGAGGCCTTCCGGAGCGTCATCCTGGGTTTCGACATACGCTGGTTCGGCTGTGCCAAGTCCGATTTCCCCCTTCATCTCGTCGAGGACGACCTCATCACCCACCCCCTTTCGGAGATCGAACAGGCTATCGGGCTGGGATCGCTGGAGGTCAACCCCTCCTATTTCCGGGCGGGGCTGGCTATCCGCTTCATCTTTTAATTAAGAAATCTTGGCCCGCCGGAGCCGCAGTGAGTTCGTGACCACCGAGACCGAGCTGAAGGCCATGGCCGCCGAAGCGATCATGGGGTTGAGGAGCAGGCCGAAGAAAGGATAGAGGACGCCGGCGGCCACGGGGATCCCGACGACGTTGTAAGCGAAGGCCCAGAACAGGTTCTGGCGGACGGTCCGGATGGTCCGCCGGCTGAGCTCGATGGCCGAGGCCACTGTTTCCAGGTTGCCGGAGATCAGGGTGATGTCGGAGGATTCAATGGCCACGTCCGTGCCCGTCCCGACGGCGATGCCGATATCGGCTTGGACCAGGGCCGGGGCGTCGTTGATCCCATCGCCGACCATGGCCACACGTTTGCCTTCGGCTTGAAGCCGCTTGACGACCTCAGCCTTCTCTCCCGGCAGGACCTCGGAAATGACGCGATCGATGCCCGCGCTGGCCGCGATCGACCGGGCCGTTCTCGGATTGTCGCCGGTCAGCATGACCACGTCCAGGCCCTTTTTCTTGAGCTTCTCGACGGCCGGGCGGGCGCTCGACTTGAGCGTGTCGGCCATGGCCAGCAGCCCGATAGCCCGCCCTTCCCGAGCCACGAACGCCGTTGTCTTGCCCTCTGCGGCCATGCTCTCCGCCAGGCCGCCCAGATCGCCCGTATCGACCCCGGCCTCTCCGAGGAGCTTGCGACTCCCGACGACGACCTTCTCTCCCCCGACCCGGGCCTCGACGCCCAGGCCTTCAAGGGCCCGGAACTCCCCGGCCGCCGGGATTTCGGCCCCGGACCGCCGGGCCCTGCCGACGATGGCCTTGCCGAGGGGATGTTCTGAGCCGCTCTCCGCCGCGGCAGCCAGGGATAGCAGCTCCGCTTGGGACACGCCGTGAACAGGAAGGACGTCGGTGACCTCAGGTTCGCCCCGGGTCAGGGTCCCGGTCTTGTCGAAGACAACGGTATCGACCCGGTGGGCGGCTTCCAGGCTCTCTCCGCTCTTGATGAGGATGCCCCGCTCGGCCCCCAGGCCCGTCCCGACCATGATCGCCGTCGGCGTCGCCAGGCCCAGGGCGCAGGGGCAGGCGATGATCAGGACGGCGACGAAATTCATGAGGGCGAAGACGAGCCGGGGTTCGGGCCCGAAAAGGATCCACACGCCGAACGTCAGCACGGCAATGACGATGACGGCCGGCACGAAATAGCCGGCGATGGTGTCGGCCAGCCGCTGGATGGGCGCCTTGGCCCCCTGGGCCTGCTCGACGAGCCGGACGATCTGGGCCAGGGTCGTATCTTGACCGACTTTTGAAGCCCGGAAACGGAAGCTCCCCCACTTGTTCAAGGTGGCGCCGATGACCGTGTCGCCCGGGCCCTTGTCGACGGGCAGGCTCTCGCCGCTGATCATGGACTCGTCGATGGCCGACCGGCCCTCGACGACCGTACCGTCGACCGGGACCTTCTCGCCCGGCCGGACGATGATGACGTCCCCGACCCGGACCGCGTCGATCGGGACCTCCCGTTCCCCTCCCTCTCCGATGAGGCAGGCCGTTTGCGGCTGGAGGCCCACGAGCGTGCGGATGGCATCCGATGTCCGGCCCTTGGCCCGGGCCTCGAGCATGCGCCCAAAGAGAACGAGGACGATGATGACGGCCGAAGTGTCGAAGTAGACGTCCGGTTCGACCCCGGCCGCGCGCATGAACCCGGGGAGGGCCGTGGCCGCGACGCTGAAGAGATAAGCGGCCGAGGTGCCCACCGCGACCAGGGTGTTCATGTCCGCGGTCCGGTGCCGGAGCGCGCTCCAGGCCCCCCGGTAGAACGGCCGGCCCAGGACGAACTGGACGGGCGTCGCCAGGGCCCAGAGCACGAAGAAGCTTTGCAGGAAGCCAGGCGCCCAGGGGAACCAATGACGCATGCTGCCGACGAAGATCAGCGCGGCCAGAAGGCCTCCCCAGAGGACCTTGAGCTTGAGCGATTCGTATTCCCGATCTCGAAACTTGCCTTCCGTGTCCGATGAAGCGGCGACATCATATCCTGCTTTGCGGACCGCGTCGATGAGGTCGCCGGGACCGACGAGCTTAGGCTCGAACAGGACGGTCGCCCGGGCCGTGGCCAAGTTGACGTTGGCTTCCTTGACCCCCGGCAGGTCCCTGAGGGCGCGCGCGATGTTGGCGGCGCAGCTCGCGCAGCTCATCCCCAACACGGGCAGGTCGGTCCGGACGGGCTCCGAAGCGCCGTCGGCCGGGGCTTCCGGGTCATCCATCCCGCGGACCGGAGCCTTGGAGTCGGTCATCGTCAGGTGAGCCCTGTTCAGGTCATTGCGACGGGGGGGGCACAGCGCTCCGGGCCTTCTTTTTCGTCGAGATGCCCAGAGGAACGTAGAGGGGGCAGAAGCCGACGAGACTGGTCAGGACGAAAATGACGGCAAAAATGCCAAGGACGGCGGCCGCGGTACCCGTGAGCTGTTTGGTGAAGAACAGAATAGCCACGACCCCCGCCAGGACGAGTCGAAGGATGCGGTCGATGCCGCCCATGTTGGTTTTCATGCGGACCTCCTTCAGGACAACATCATGATAACACAGGCTCTGAGGATCCACAATTCCTATCATTAATATAGGGAATAGGAGCGTTGCGCCGGCCGCGTTTTTGTGCTAAAATCCTGGAGTTCAAGAAATCAAGGAGATCCCGATGTCCGGACATTCGAAGTGGGCTTCCATCAAGCATAAGAAGGCTGCGGCCGACTCCAAGCGCGGCAAGGTCTTCACCAAGCTCATCCGCGAGATCAGCCTGGCCGCCCGGTCGGCCGGCGGCGACCCCGACAAGAACCCCCGCCTGCGCAAGGCCATCAACGACGCCCGGGCCGAGAACATGCCGGCCGACAACATCAAGCGGGCCATCCAGAAGGGCACGGGCCAGCTCGAGGGCGCCCAGTACGAAGAGATCACTTACGAGGGCTACGGGCCGGCGGGCGTGGCCATCTTCATCCAGGCCGTCACCGACAACAAGAACCGGACCGTTTCCGAGATCCGCCACATCTTCGCCAAGAGCGGCGGCCGGATCGGCGAGACCGGCTGTGTCGGCTGGATGTTCAAGCGCATGGGCTACATCGACGTCGAGAAGGACAAGGCGTCCGAAGAACAGCTCATGGACATCGCCCTGTCCAACGGCGCCGACGACCTCAGGGACGACGGCTCCAACTTCGAGGTCGTCACCTCCCCCGAAAGCTACGAGCCCGTCCTCGAGGCCATCAAGGGCAAGGGCATCGAAGTCGCCGCCTCCAACGTCGGTTACCTCCCCCAGAACTACGTCAAGGTCGAGGGCAAGGAGGCCCAGCAGGTCCTGCGCTTGATGGAGGAGCTCGAGGACCACGACGACGTCCAGAACGTCTCCTCCAACTTCGACATCTCCGAGGAGGAGATCGCCAACTTCTCCCAGGGCGGTTGACGGCCCGGCGGAACCCATGCGGGTCCTTGGGATCGATCCGAGCCTCCAGTCCACGGGATTCGCTATCGTCGAAAGCGACGGCTCGCGGATCACGCCCGTGGCCTTCGGGGTCATCCAGCCGGCCGCCAAGTCCCCTCTTCACCTCAAGCTCAACGAGATCCGGACCGAGATCGAGAAGCTCGTCGCCGCCTACGCCCCCGACGAAGCGGCCATCGAGAACCCTTTTTACGCCCGGAACATCAAAACCGCCCTCCTGCTCGGCCAGGTCCGCGGAGCCATCCTCGTCGCAGTGGCCTCGTCCGGATGCGGCTTTTTCGAATATTCGGCCTTGGAGATCAAGAAGGCCGTCACGGGCTACGGCCAGGCCGACAAGGAACAGGTCATGACCATGGTCCGGTCGCTCCTGGAGCTCGAGGATGACCGCATCCCTCTGGACGCCTCCGATGCCCTGGCCGCCGCCATCTGCCATCTCAACAACCGCCTTTATCAGATCAAGGTGGAGGGATCGGAGCCGCCATGATCGCCTACCTCAAAGGAACGCTCGTTCAAAAAACGCCGGGCCAGGTCGTCATCGAGACCGGCGGCGTGGGATACTGCGCCCACATTTCCGTTTCGACCTACGTCAAGCTCGGGGATGTTCAAGGGCCGGCCGAGCTTTTCGTCTATACCCACCTGACGGAGGGTTCGCTGTCTCTTTTCGGTTTCGCCTGCCCTGAGGAAAAGGACATGTTCCTCAAGCTCATCGGCATTTCGGGGATCGGCCCCAAGCTGGCCATGAACGTCCTGTCCGGGATCGACCCGGCCGACCTCGAGGACGCCGTCCGCGCGAGCGACGTGGCCCGCATCTCCCTCGTCCCCGGTATCGGACGCAAGACCGCCCTGAGGATCACCCTCGAGCTCCAGGACAAGATCGAGAAAAAGGAGAAGCTCCTCGCGGCCAAGGGCTCCCCCGAGAAGGAGGACCTCGTCTCGGCCCTCCAGAACATGGGCTTCCGGCGCAAGGAGGTCGAGCGGGCCGTCGACCAGACGATCGCCGCCCACAAGGCTGGGGCCGGTTTCGAGAAGCTCCTCAGGGACTGCTTGAAACGCCTGGCCAAAATCTAGTATAACCCGGGAGAGAAAGGTCCCCGATGCCCGCCATCCTCAGCCCCGTCCGGACCAAGGAGGACGTCCTCTTCGAGGACAGCCTCCGCCCCCGGACCTTCGACGAGTTCGTCGGGCAGGAGACCGTCAAGGCCAACCTCAAGGTGTTCATCGAGGCCGCCCGCAAGCGCGGCGAGCATCTCGATCACGTGCTCCTTTACGGGCCGCCGGGGCTGGGAAAGACCAGCCTGGCCTACCTCATCGCCAAGGAGATGGCGGTGCCCATCAAGCCGACGGCCGGCCCGGTCATCGAGCGGACCGGCGACCTGTCGGCCATCCTGACCAACATGCAGACCAAGGAGGTCCTGTTCATCGACGAGATCCACAGGCTCCAGCCCTCGGTCGAGGAGATCCTCTACTCGGCCATGGAGGACTTCAGCCTGGACATCGTCATCGGGCAGGGCCCGGGGGCCCGGAGCCACAAGCTCAAGATCAAGAAATTCACGCTGATCGGGGCCACGACCCGGGCCGGGCGGATCACGGCTCCCCTGCGCGGGCGCTTCGGCATCATCCATCGCCTCGACTACTACAAGGACGAGGACCTCCAAAAGGTCATCCAGCGGTCGGCCAGGATCCTCAAGGTCAGAGTCGACGATGCCGGCGCCGCCGAGATCGCCCTGCGCTCGAGAGGCACCCCGCGCGTCGCCAACCGGCTCCTGCGGCGGGTCCGGGACTACGTCGACGTCAAGGGCGACGGGGTCATCACGGCCCGGGAAGCCCAGCGGGCCCTGGACATGATGGAGGTCGACTCCCTGGGCCTGGACGACGTGGACCGCAAGATCCTCCAGACCATCATCGAGAACTTCGGCGGCGGCCCGGTCGGCATCGGGACGATCGCCGCGGCCATCGACGAGGAAAAGGACACCATCGAAAGCATCTACGAGCCGTTCCTCATGCGCATCGGCTTTCTGGACCGGACCATCCGCGGCCGGGTCGTCACGCCGAGGGCCTACGCCCACCTGGGCTATGAGCACGCCGAGCCCCGGAGCCGCGGCAAGGGCAAGCCGGCGGGCCAGAAGAAGCTGTTCGGCGACTAGGAATGCCCTTTCCCCGGCCGTCCCCCGCGATCCCGGGCGGGACGCTCCGCGTGGCGGATTTCGACTACGACCTCCCGCCGGAGCTCATCGCCCAGCACCCCCTCCCCCGCCGCGACGACTCGCGGATGATGGTCGTGGAGCGCGTGACTGGCCGTATCACGCATGGCCGGTTCAGGGACTTCCCCGGTCACCTGGGCCCGGGCGACCTTTTGGTCCTCAACGACGTCAGAGTCATCGCGGCCCGGGTCTGGGGAGAGTGCGGCGGCGCGAAGATCGAGTTCCTTTTCCTCCGTGAGGTTCGGGCCGGCTCCTGGGAGGTCCTGTGCCGGCCGGCCCGCCGGCTCAGGGCAGGCGACACCGTCCGCATCGGCGGGGGCCTCGAGGGGCGGGTCGAAGAGGACCGCGGGGAGGGCCGCCGGGTCCTCGGATTCGGACGGGCGAATGTCCGGGCCACGCTCCGGGAGATCGGCTACGCGCCTCTCCCCCCTTATATCAAGAGGCCGAAGGAGGACGAGTCCTTGCGGCCGGGGGACCTCGCAAGGTATCAGACCGTCTTCGCCGGAGAGGAAGGGGCCATCGCGGCGCCGACCGCCGGCCTGCACTTCACGGAAAAGGTGCTGGAGGAGATCGGGTCAAAGGGAGTCGACGTCCGGCGGGTGACGCTCGAGGTCGGGCTGGCCACCTTCCAGCCGGTCCGGGTCGAGGCCGTCACCGAGCACAAGATGCTTGAAGAGCGGTATTCCATCCCCCAAGCCACGGCCCGGGCCGTCAATGCCGCGGAAGCGGAAGGCCGTCCCGTCACGGCCGTGGGGACGACCGTCGTCCGGACCCTGGAAAGCGCTTGGAGGGACGGCCGGGTCCGCTCCGGCCGCCGGTCCACGGACCTCTTCATTCATCCGGGCTTCGAGTTCCATGTCGTCGACCGCCTGCTGACCAACTTCCATCTGCCGAAGTCGACGCTCCTGATGCTTGTCGCGGCCTTTGCCGGGCAGGACCTGATCCTGCGGGCTTACCGGGAAGCCGTCCGCGAGCGCTACCGCTTCTTCTCCTACGGCGACTGCATGCTCGTCGTCTGAAGCGCTCACCGCTCATTGAAGACGAAGGAGGCGATCACCTGTCGCGGTAATGGAAGCGCGGGCGGACGACGCGGTTCGCGGCGTCGAGCTCAACGCCTTCGTTCTCGAGCAGAGCGCGCTTCATGGCCAATCCGCCCTGGAAGCCGCCGAGCGCACCGTCCGAGCGCACGGCGCGGTGGCAGGGCACGATGATCGGGAACGGATTGTTGGCCAGCGCGTTCCCGACGGCCCGCGACGCGCCCGGGCGCCCCAGATGAGCGGCCAATGCGCCGTAGGTGGTGACCCGGCCTCGCGGCACTCCGTGCTCGGCCCGCAGGACGGCCCGCTGAAATGGCGGGCAGGAGCTCAGGTCGGCCGTGTCGAGGGAAAACCGGATGTTCTCCCCCTCGAGAAAGGCCTTTATCCGGCGAGCGAGATCATCTATCTCGGCGTTGGATCCGGCCTCGGCCCGCGGGGACAGCTTGCGGACCTGGACCGCCACCGGTAAACCAGGCTTGGGGATCAACACCCTGACGACCAAGGGTGAATCGAAGGATCCGGACCAGACGACGCCCACCGCTCCGAACGGCGTGCGCTCGACGACCCGGACCCTCATCGCCTATTCTCTGACCCGGTCAGTGCTCCGCGAGGGTCCAGGCGCGGGAATGTTTTTCATGTCCATGCCGTGCGTTTGTATCAGACCGGCCGGATCCTTCAAAGACTTCTCGCTCATACGCCTTCTCGCTGATACTACGGCGGCCGGATGATGTCAAGTGATCTCTCCCCTTTTGAGGTGAGGACAAAGACGCGAAACTCACCCCCGGAATCATTGCCAGGAAGGATGTTCCCCCCGGGAACTGCCCGGTACAATCGTGGCGGTATGGCCGTCCAGTCTGTCCTGAAAAGTCAACGCGGCGTCTCGCCCGACAAGAAGCCCTCGGGGTCCGCTGTCGCGTCCCCTCCCGGCGCGTCGACCCCGGTCGCCCGATGGCTGAGCGCCGCCCGGGAGAGCTTCTTCACCAAGAGACTCAGGCTCTTCACCATCAAGAGCCTGCGGACAAAAGTCCTCCTCCACGTCCTTCTTCTCCTGGTCGCCACGACGCTCTTCTCCTATCTCATCGCTCTCCGCATCATGAACCAGCAGATCCTGGCCCAGGTCGTCAAGAAGGCGGAGTCCTTGAGCCGGAGCATCGCCTCCACCTCCGGCTACAGCCTCCTGTCCCACGATGTGCTCGGACTCGACAACATGGTCTTCAAGATCCGGGAATCCAACCAGGACATCAACTACATCGCCGTGGTCGGCCCCGACAACGAGGTCATCGTTCACAGCGACATCAATAAGGCCGGCGGGAGGATGGCGCTTCCTCAGGGGCAGGTCCTTTCCGCGGCTGAGGACGGGACCGTGATCCGGAAAGTCCCAGGCGCTCTTGAAGAGCCCCTCGAGATCGAAAGCCCGATCCGGTTCATGGACAAGGACCTCGGCTCGGTGATCCTCAGCGTCAACAGGTCCGCGCTCACGGAAGCCCAGGCCGAGGTCCGGCGCAGGGTCCTCGGCTTTTTCACCGTCATCCTGGCCGCCGGGCTGGTCTCCAGCGTCCTGCTCGCCTCGAGCCTGACGCGGCCGGTCAAGGAATTGTCTTCGGGAGTCGAAGAGTTCAAGCTGGGGAAAAGGGGCAAGCGGCTGCGGGTCTATTCCCACGACGAGCTGGGCACGCTGACTTCGAGCTTCAACGAGATGACGGAGCTGATCTCCGCGCAGCAGGGCAAGCTGGGCCAATACGCCCGCGAGCTGGAAGAGGCGTATGTCTCGACGGTCCGCGTGCTGGCCGCGGCCATCGATGCCCGGGACCACTACACTCTCGGCCATTCCACCCGGGTCTCCGAGCTGGCGATGGAGCTGGCCAGGGAGGTCGGCCTGAGCGGCCAGGAGCTGGAGGACATCGAGATCGCTTGTCTTTTCCATGATGTCGGCAAGATCAGGATCCGGGACGCCATCCTCCACAAGCGGGACGGACTGACCGCCGACGAATACGGGGAGATGAAAAAGCACGCGGAGTACGGAGCCGAGATCCTGAGCAAGGCCCCTTCCCTGTATAGGTTCATCCCCGCCGTCCGGCACCACCATGAGTGGTACAACGGCAACGGGTATCCGGACGGGCTCAGCGGGGAACAGATCCCTCGTTCAGCGGCCGTTATCTCACTGGCGGACGCGTTCGACGCCATGACCTCCGACCGGCCCTACCGCAAGGCCATGAGCCGGAGCGAGGCCATCCGGACGATCAAGGAATTCTCTGAAAAGCAGTTCCATCCAGACTTGGTCGCGGCCTTTCTGAGGATCATCCGAAAAAAGAAGATCCCGGCCTCCATAGCGTCACATGCGGGTTGAGACCATGAACAAACATCTGACTTGGATCTTTCCTTCGATTCTTATCCTGGCCGCATTATTTCTGTCGGCCTGCGCCTTGTTCGAAAAGCCTCCCGTCAACCAGATCTCTCTCGCAGCCAGGGATTCGCTGGAATCCGGCGATTTCCAGAAAGCCATCGACTCGTTCCAAGAGCCTTACCTACAGAACCCGGGCGACAAGCGCCTCGAGGCGGGTTACGCCCAGGCGCTCGAAGACATCCATCTGGCCGCCGAAACAGCCATGGCCGATCGGGATTACCCGCGGGCCGGGGATATCTATCGCGTCCTCATCCAAAACTTCCCAGGCCCCGGGGACCTGGCGTCCCGGCTCCCTTTCACCAAGGCGGCGCTCGAGGGAAAGCTGAAGAACTGCCGATCTGCGTCCGTCGACCTCCAGTACCGGCGGCATCTTAAGGATGGCCGCTATGCCTCGACCCTGGACTCCTTTGCGGCTTTGCTCAAGGACTATCCCCGGGACACGGACATTGCGGCCGGCTACGTCAAGGCCGGCAAAGAGATCAAGGACGCTGGCGATAGGGCCCTGGCCGCTAACGATTTCGCTCTGGCCGGAAAGGCCTATTCCGCCCTGCAGGAAAAATACGCGACGTTCACGGGATTCCAGCCGGCGGCCGGCTTCAGCAGGGCCGACCTGGAGAGGGGGATCTCGGTCTGCAGGACGACTCTCAAGAACAGAGGGTTCTCGGAGTACAGGAAGGGGAACCTCGACAAGGCCGTCACCGCCTGGGAAGAGCTTCTGGCATTCGACCCCGAAAACGCCGAGATCCGGAAAGCCGTCGAGACCGCCAAGAGCCAGGTGAAAAGGCTCAAAAAGTAGGCTCCCCTCCCGTCAGGTCTCGACGATGCCGAGCGGCGGGGTCGTCTTCCACTTGCCGCGGGTGAAGTCCGGGATGGCCACGGGCTTGCCCTTGGCCGCGACGCTCCGGCAGCTCGTCTCGACGATGACGCTCCAGGCGGCCGCGTCGTAGACGTCCTGGTCGAGCGGCTCCCCCTTTCGCAGCGACTGGATGAGCCGGTGATCCTCGATGTAGTCCATGCCGCCGTGACCCCTCCCCTCTCCCCTCGAAGCGATGGCCTTCCAGAGCGGGTGCTCGTATTCGGCCGCGAACTTCTCGAAATCGTCCCAGCGGTGAGGCTTCTCGGCCAGCCCTTCGATGTAGACCCGGTCGGGCCACTTCTGGGCGACCCCCTTGGTCCCCTGGACCATGTTGATCCTCGTGTAGGGCCGGGGCAGATTCGTGTCGTGGATGAGGATGATCGTCCTTCCGAGCTTGGTCTTGATGAGGCTGGTGTTGACGTCGCCCAGGACGAATTTCTCCTTGGCCTGCGGAGAATCCGGACCGAAGGTGGCCGCGGCGTATTCCTGGAGGCCGCGGGACGGGCTGCTCAGGGAAACGAGAAAATCGAAGGCGTCCCCCCGGTTGATGTTCATGCATTCGGCCACCGGCCCCAGCCCGTGGGTCGGGTAGAGATTGCCGTTGAGCTTCTGGGACCAGGCCCTCCGCCACAACCCTTCTCCTTCGCTCGAGAACTTGACCCCGCGCAGGTCGTGGAGATAGCCGGCCTCGGCGTGGAGGACATCGCCCAGAAGACCCTTACGGACGAGGTTCAGGGTCATGAGCTCGATCCGGTCGTAACAGCAGTTCTCCATCATCTGGCAGTGCTTTTTGTACTTCTCGGCGGCCTCGACGAGGGCCCAGCAGTCGTCGA
>JAWOHF010000206.1:0-4639 GCA_046496285.1 Candidatus Aminicenantota bacterium | reverse complement strand
CTGATTCCAGAGTATTAAACGTGACCCTAGTAGCCGTGTCGTCCGTGGTTCTTTGGTCGGTTGAGTCTGAAGCAGAGATATGAGGTATCAGCAGTTGATCGCCACGACCTCTAAAAAACTCAGCCTGCAAGGGGGTCTGAGAATCCAACTGGTTGAAGTACAGGCTGGCCATCTTGAGGGTCCTCCCGGCTCTCGGCGGGACGAAGGCCCTGCGGGCGGTCGCCGACGAGGCCCGGGGCCTGGACCTTCAGGCCCAAGGCGTCGCCGTTCTGGCCCTGGCCCGATGGCCGGACATCAGGGCGGCCGGCGAGCTCCTGCGCGTCGCCGAAACGACGCCGGACCTCAGGAACCGCCTCCTCGCCCTGCACGGATATGTCCAATTGGTCGGGCGTTCGGCCCTGCCGAACCGGAAAAAGCTGGAGCTTCTCAGGACCGCCCTCGAGCAGGCCAAGGACGACAGCGGCCGAAGGCCAATCCTGGTCGGGCTGTCCGGGATCCGCGAGCCCGAGTCGTTCCGGCTGCTTTCTGAGCATCTCGACAGCCCCGCTCTCCGGGACACCGTTGCCGCGGCCCTGCTGGACATGGCCCAGTCGCAATCCGCCTCCGAGCGGTGGCTCTCCGGCCACGAGGCCGTCTCGATCCTCCGCCGGGTCGAGGCCGCGGAGCCGGACCCTTCCGAGCGGGACCGGATCGGGAGGATCATCTCCGAACGGCTGAGGCTGGGCGGCTTCACGCCCCTGTTCAACGGCCGGGACCTGGCTGGCTGGAAGGGCCTGGCGGCCGACCCGCCTAAACGGGCGGCCATGACCCCGGACGAGCTGCGCGCCGCCCAGGCCGAGGCCGACGAGAGGATGCGGGCCCACTGGAGCGTGTCGGATGGCGCGCTCGTCTTCGACGGGCAAGGCGAGAGCCTCTGCACGGTCCGCGACTACGGGGATTTCGAGCTGCTCGTCGACTGGAAGATCGAAAAAGGGGGGGACAGCGGCCTCTATCTCCGCGGCTCGCCTCAGGTCCAGATCTGGGACGCCGAAGTCCATCCGGCCGGCTCGGGAGGCCTCTATAACAATCAGAAGGCGCCGAGCCAGCCCCTCGAGAAAGCCGACCGGCCGGCGGGCGAGTGGAACACATTCCGGGTGGTCATGATCGGCGAGCGGGTCACGGTCTACCTCAACGACCGGATGGTCGTCGACAACACCGTCCTCGAGAACACCTGGGAGCGCGACAAGCCGATCTACCCGACGGGACAGATCGAGCTCCAGGCCCACGGAAACCCCCTCTATTTCAGGAACATCTTCATCCGGGAGATCCCCCGAGACACGGCCGTCCCGGAGATCGCCGTGGGTGAAACGGCCGAGGGCTTCGTCCCTCTTTTCAACGGCCGCGACCTTGCCGGCTGGACGGGCGACACGGAAGGCTATGTCGCGGAGAACGGCAAGCTCGTCGCGCATCCCGAGCGCAAGGGCGGAAACCTTTTCACAGAAAAGGAATACGCCGATTTCGTCCTCCGCTTCGATTTCAAGCTGACCCCGGCCGCCAACAACGGCCTGGGCGTCCGGGCCCCCCTCGAAGGGGACGCCGCCTACGCCGGGATGGAGATCCAGATCCTCGAGGACGGCTCGCCCCTTTACTGGAACCTCAGGCCCTACCAGTACCACGGCTCCATTTACGGGGTTGTGCCCGCCAAGCGGGGCGTCCTTCGGCCCGTGGGCGAATGGAATTCCGAGGAGGTCACGATCCGCGGGCGGCGCGTCACTGTCGTCGTCAACGGGATGACCGTCGTCGACGCCGACCTCGACGCGGCCAGCGCCGGCGGGACCGTGGACGGCCGGGACCACCCCGGCCTGGCCCGCGACCGGGGGCACATCGGCTTTCTCGGCCACGGCTCCCTCGTCGAGTTCCGGACGATCCGGATCCGCGAGCTCAAGTAAATCCGCTTTAGGGGAGCGGGCCGCGGGACAACGGTCCGAGGCCGAGGAACCGGCGGATCACGGCGTTGATGTGGGTGTTGTCGATGATCGGCCCGGGATACCACAGACCCTTGTACCCGACGAAAAGCCGCGCTCCGGCCCCCGTGGCCGACAGGGTCACCAGCTCGTTGGCGTGCCCCGAGGTCGAGTAGCTCACCTCGCCGTCGGGATAGACGACGGGGCAGACGAACCCGCGGCCGCCCGCTCCCTGTTTCCTCGCTTTGATCTCGTCTTCCGTGAGCGGGCTCTGCCTCGGCAGATCGCCGATACCGAGAGGCTTGTCAGGGTTCAGCCGGAACCCCCCTGTGGCATGGTCGGCGGTGACGATGAGTAGGGTGTTGGTCCAGTCGATCCCGTCTCCGGGCAGATCGACATAGGCGACGGCCGCCCGGACGGCCTCCTCGAGGTCGGACATGGCCCCGATCATCCGCCCGAAATCGCTGTCGTGATGGGCCCAGTCGATGTCGCCCTGCTCGATCATGACGAAAAAGCCGTTGGGATTCCGGCCCAGGACCCGCAGGGCCGCCAACGTCGCGTCGAGAAGGGCGGGGTTCTCCAAGGTGGCCCGGGCGACCGAGGGCGAGCCCGGGCTGTCCCCGGCGACGGGCGTCTCGAAATTGCCCTCCGGTCCGCCGAACAGGCCGAACAGCTTTCGGCCTTCGGCGCCCGCCCTTTCGGCGGCGGCCAGCAGGGCGATCCCTCCGTCGACGCCGGGCTCCCTTTCGACGAACACGTATTCCCGGTCCGCCCGGAGCTCGTCGAGCAGGGCGGCGGAGACGTAGCCCTTGTCCGGATCGAGGCCGGGGTTGTCGAGCAGCGGATGCCCGCCGCCGATGACGACGTCCGGCCTCGTCTCTCGGATGATCTCGTCGGCGATGCCCGTGCCCGTCTTCTCTTTATAGCCGGTGTAATAATGTGTTCTGCTGATATTGTGGCTGACGAAAGGCGCCGGTGTCGCGTGATTGAAGGGCACCGTGCTGACGACCCCGACGGCCCCGCCCATCGCCTCCCGGTAATCCTCGACGATCGTCCGGAGACGCCCTTCCGGGCCTTTGTCGGGCAGCCAGGAGACGCGGCCCGAGGCCGTCTTTCTCCCTGTGGCCATGGCCGTGGCGGCCGCCGCCGAATCGACGGACGGCCGGCCTTTCAGAGGGGCCGGCCGGGTCAGGTACAGCGTGTCCAGGGGATGGGGCGCCCGGCCCTCGATCCGGGTGTCGTACCCGATGGACGGGCTGAATGTCTCTTCCCGGTACGGCGGATGTTTTTCGTCCTTGGCGTTCTTGTTATACGCCGTGACGTCCCAGGTCGCGACGTAGGCCCTGACGGCGAAGGGGTGCCAGGCCAGGCCTCGGTCTTGGCCGTAAAGGTAGCGGCTCGCGGCGATCTCGGAGGCCAGCGACATGCCGTCGCCGACGAACAGGATGACGTGCTTCGCGACGGGTTGCGGCGAGGCCGCCCGACGGCACCCGCTCGAAACAACGAGGACCAGCAAGGACAGGGCCACGGTCCCTAAGCGAAGGATGTTCCGGCGGCGGAGCGGCATGTTCGACCTCCCGGCCAGGGGACGTTATCGCATCTCCACGAGCCCGGCCAACTTAAGGATCTCGATGTGATTGAAGATGGCCTGGACCGTGGACTTTCGTTCGTATTGGGCATCGAGCATCTTCTTGATGTCGAGGACGCTGCGGCGGCCGTCGATGAGCAGCTGGAGCTCGTTGGCGCTGGCCAGGGCGAGGTCCTTGCCGGCAACGGGATACTTGGCTCGTTCCGCAAGCGGGATGTCATTGATGAGCTTTTGGTATTCCCGGTAGCCGCTCTCGCGGACCCGGGCCGTTGGCCGGGGCACGGACCGGGCCGCCCTTTTCTCGAGGTCCGAGAGGACGATCGTCCCTCGCTTCACGCCAAGCCTGCGGGCCGCGGCGTCCGCGTGGATTTCGAGCGCAGCCGACTGGGCGTCGCCGGCGGCCTGGACGGCCTGCTTGAGCCGGCCGATATGGCCGGCGAGGGCGGCGTCTCCCGGGGCCAGCTCGAGGAGGGAATCGAGCGTGTCCTTTTCGTTGATGACGGCCGCTTCGATCGTCCAGCGGGCCGTTTTGTAAGCCTCGGCGAAAGACCCGGTGTCCGCGCGGTTCAGCGTCTCGAGCCCGACGACGAGCTGGTGGCCCAGGCGTCTCGTCCCGTTGCTGACCGTTTCGCCGGCGATCCGGGCGGCCATGTCCGCATCGGCGGCGGCCACGGTGTAGGCCCCGGCCGCCCCGATGATCGCCGCCCGTTTGAGCTGGGTCGGATCGGCCTTATCGGCCGTATCGCCCGAGGTGTGGTACCAGGTATCGGGCCAGGCGATCATCATGACCCCGGGCACTCCGACTCCCCAGTCGTTGAAGACCTCGTGGTCGGACGCCCCGTAGTGGGTCTCGATGGAATAGGCGAAAGGTTCGTCGGCCCCCGTCGGGGCGACGACGCGGACCGGGACCCGGAAGGGCGTGCTCCGGTTCTGGATGCGCTCCCGTCCGCCCTCCCCGAGATACCGGTAATAGTTCTCCATGACGTCGTTGATGTAGTGGGGATTGCCGTAGGTCGTCCGCATCAGGCAGAAGAAGGCCTGGTTCCTGGACAGCCATTCCCCGACCATGTCCATGTTGATGTTGCAGAGGGTCTTCTCCATGAGCGCC
>JAWOHF010000189.1:0-9471 GCA_046496285.1 Candidatus Aminicenantota bacterium | reverse complement strand
CTCAGGCTTCGTCTGGGCCGTGGCCGTCGTCCTGTTCCGGGTCAGCGGCCGCAAGGTCCACCCCATCGGCCTCAATCTCTTCAAGAACGTCCTGGCCCTGCTCCTCATGGTCCCGACCATGGCCGTCCTCGGCAAGCCGTTCTTCCCGGACGTGCCGCTCGGGACCGTCGGCCTGCTTCTCCTCAGCGGCTTCCTGGGCATCGCCGTCTCGGACACCCTGTTCTTCCACAGCCTCAACCGGCTCGGGGCCAGCCTGGTGGCCATCGTCGACTGCTTCTACAGCCCGTTCGTCATCGGCATGTCGTTCGTCCTGCTCGGCGAACGGCTGACGGCCTGGCAGCTGGCGGGAGCGGCCCTCGTCGTCTCCGCCGTGCTGACCGTGTCCCGTGAAAAGCGCGCGGAGCGGGCCGACCGGAAGGACCTCCTGCTGGGCATCTTGCTCGGGGTCCTGGCCATGTTCTTCGTGGCCCTGGGGATCGTCATGGTCAAGCCGGTCTTGGGAACGGTGTCCGTACTGTGGGCGACCCTGGTCCGGCTGGCGGGAGGGACGGTGTCGCTGGCGCTCGTCGTCCCCTTTCTGCGGGGGCACCGGGACATTCTGCGGCCGCTCTTCGTCCGGGCCAACTGGAAGGCGATGGTGCCCGCCTCGATCTTCGGGTCCTATCTCTCGCTCATACTCTGGATGGGGGGGATGAAATACGCGCCGGCGTCCGTAGCGGCCGTCCTCAACCAGCTCAACACGATCTTCATCGTCATCATCGCCGCCATTTTCCTGAAAGAGCGCCTGACGGGATGGAAGATCGCGGCCGTGGTCATGGCCTTCTTCGGGGCCTACCTAACAACGGTGGGTTTCTAGCCTGATCTGTTCATAAGAATGCCGATGTGTCCCCAAACTCATGCGATATCCGCAAGATCTCCAGTTTGCCGACTTTTCATAGGATTCCCGGAAGCTGGTCCCGGAAAGACCGGCATTCTTACCCTCCGGGCGAGCCGATCCGGCCACATCTGCTGCGTTGCGAAGGGTTCGCAGTACTAGGAGTACAGCTTCACCCTCCGCGCCTTGCATCTGCAGCCGCCTCGACTCGTGAATAGATCAGGCGGGAGGGGCTTCGGCGCCTTTCGGGAATTGCCCGTGAGAACGCGGGACATGAAGGGGGGACATGGACCTCCCGTGCGTGTCCCCGTTCCGGCCCTAAGACAGCAGGACGGCAGCCGTCGTCAGCAGCCCGAAGAGGAGGTTGTGGCGGGCCGTGGCTCCGTCTAGGGCCAGGAAATCGAGCGGCGAGCGCGGCGCGGCCCGGCGGACGGCCCGGCCCCAGAGCCGAAGGGCGTTGGGCAGAGCCAAAAAGACGAGAAGGAAGGTCAGCGGCATCGGCCTCAGGCCGCAGCCGTAGAACCGGGGAATGGCCATCAAGGCCGGGGTCAAGAGGAACGGGGAGAAGAGCAGGGCCCCGTAATAGACAAGCGAGCCGCGGTCGCCGAGCAGGCTGGCGACGGTGACGACCCCGAGCTCTCCGTCCTTGCCGGCGTCGCGCCAGTTGTTGGCGTGGAGTATGGCCGGGACGAGAAGGGCCATGGGCACGGCCCAAACGACGGGCAGCCACGAGAAGGACCGCGCCTGGACGATCCAGGCCCCGAGCGCACCGAGGAGGCCGAAGTTCAGGAAGACGGCCAGGTCTCCGAGGGCGAAGACCTTGAGCAGCGAATAGGACGCGCCGACGGCCACGCCGAGGGCCCCGACGACGAGCAGGGCCGTTCCCGTTTGGAGTGCGAGGAGGAGCCCCGAGGCCGTCCCTAGGGCGAAAAGGACGAGCGCGCCGCGCAGCACCTGGCGCCCGGCGAGCAGGCCGCGAACGATGGCCCCGCTGACGGGCGCCGGGTCGCGGGCGCCGTCGAGACCGCGGCGGTCGTCGAAGACGTCGCTGAGCATGTTGGCCGCCGAGTGCAGGACCATCATGGTCAGGAGGGCCCACAGGAATCGCCCGACGGAGAGCGGGGTGTCGCCGATGACCCAGGCCAGGGCCGTGCCGAAGACGACGGGCATGGAGGAAGCGGGCAGGGCCCAGGGCCGGGCGGCGACGAGCCAGCGTCTAAGGGCGCGAAGGCGGCCGGGCGGCTTGGTGTTCTCCGTCACGCCCCGTTGTATAGCACAAGCCCCGGAATAGTGGCAAGGCCGGTCCGCTTGACTTCTCGGCGGGGCATTCATATGCTGGATTTTCTCTGGGCGCGGCCGGCCGAGGTTCGACGGGCCGCATCCGGGCCGGGAAGGAGGACGGACATGGCATCTCTCAAGAACAAGATCGTTTTCGTCACCGGCGCGAGCGCCGGCATCGGGCAGGCCTGCGCGCGCGCCTTCGCCGCCTCGGGAGCGGCGATCCTGATGTGCGCCCGGCGCCTCGAGCGTATCGACAAGCTCGCGGAAGAGCTGCAGGAGGATTTCGGGGTCAGGGCCCACGCCTTCTCCCTCGACGTCCGGGATCGGGAGGCGGTCGAGAAAGCCGTCGAGGGACTGCCCGAGGAGTGGCGGGCCGTCGAGGTCCTGGTCAACAACGCCGGCCTCAGCCGGGGCCTGCACAAGCTTCACGAGGGCCTGGTCAGCGATTGGGACGAGATGATCGACGCCAACGTCAAGGGGCTTCTCTACGTCAGCCGGGCCGTCGTCCCCGGGATGGTCGAGCGGGGCGGCGGGCACGTCATCAACATCGGGTCCATCGCCGGCCGGGAAGTCTATCCCATGGGCAACGTCTACTGCGCCACGAAATATGCCGTCCGGGCCCTGTCCAAAGGGCTGAGGCTCGACCTCAACGGCACTCCCGTCCGGGTCAGCGAGGTCGCTCCCGGCCTGGTCGAGACGGAGTTCAGCCTGGTCCGGTTCCACGGCGACGCGGAACGGGCCGGGAAGGTCTATCAGGGCTACACGCCCCTCAGGCCGGAAGATGTCGCCGACGCTGCCGTCTGGTGCGCCACCCGGCCGCCCCACGTCAGCATCGCCGAGGTCGTGGTCATGCCCACAGACCAGGCCTCGACCACGCTGGTTAACCGAAAATAAGGGACACAATACTCATTCCCTATTTGTTTTGGCCGGGCTTCAAAAAAAATTGCCCTGTTGCCCGGAAAGAATTAGGGAATGAGTATTGTGTCCCCGAATTACCGGCGGCCGGAGGCCATTTTGGCCGCGGCGGGCAGGCGGCGGAGCCGGAGCATGGCCCAGATGCCGACGGCCGGGCCGAGGGCCAGGAAGGCGAACGCCCAGCGCCAGGTGACGAGGCGCTCGAGAGTCGGGACGAGGCGGATGGTCACGAGCGTCAGGAGGAACCCCAGGCTGGTTTGGAGCGTGAGGGCCGTGCCCGTCCGCTCGGCCGGGCAGAGCTCGCTGATGCCGGCCGAGAATTGGGCCGAGTCGGCCACCACCGCGAATCCCCAGACGAAGCAGAGCGCGGCGAGCAGCCACGGGTTCCCCCCGAAGAGAAGGCCCGCGGTGAGGCAGCACAGGCCGCTCACAGCCATGGCCCCGGAAGTGACGGCGGTCCTTCCCAACCGGTCGGCGAGGCGCCCGGCGAAGAGGCTGCCGGCGCCGCCCGCCGCGATGAAGACGAAAGCGGCCAGGCTGGCCCACAATTCGTCGACTCCCCGGGCCCGGAAGCCGGCGACGAGAAAGACCGGGACCCAGGTCCAGGCGGCGTAAAGCTCCCACATGTGACCGAAATAGCCCAGGTTGGCCAAGGCCATCCCCCGGTCCCGCCACATGTCGATGACATACTTGCGATCGAACGCCGGGGCCGCCGTACGAAAGGGCCCCTCGCGGACGAACCGGCCGGCGATGAGGCCGCCGCCCACGGCCAACGCTCCGCTCACAAGAGGAACAAGCCGCCAGTCCTCGATCCCGCCAACGACCTTGAGCAGATGGGGCGCCGCCTTGCCCAACGTCAGAGCGCCGACCAGAAGCCCGACCCCGAAGCCCCGGTCTTCCCTGGTCCAGGTGGCCATGATCTTCATCCCGACCGGATACACTCCGGCCAGGAAAAGGCCGGTCAGGAATCGAAGGGAGAGCACCAGACCGAAAGCCTCTCCCGCCGCCGGGATAAGGCCCGTGGCTGCGCCCGCCAGAACGCAGGACAGGGCGAAAAGCCTGGGAGCCGGGACGCGGTCGGCCAGGTTGAGGACGGCCGAACCCAGGGCCCCGGCGACGAACCCGATCTGGACGGACATGGTCAGCCAGGCCTGGCTCGAAGCGCTCAACTCCCAAGCGGCCGCCAGCGCCGGGACGACCGCCGAGGCCGAGAACCACACGGACATGGCCAGCAGCTCCACGAGGGCCAGGAGAAACAGAGCCTGTCGCTTGGTCATCGACGACCATTGTCGCCCAGACGGCCCGCCGGCGCAAGCCGAAGAAAGGACTTCCCGCCTCAGGGGGATATCCCCGCGCGCTTTGACATTTCGGGGCGCTGCTTTATAATAAAGGTCCGTTTTTCCAGGGCCGACGAGCGGCCCGGCCGCCTCCGGGCGGGCCGGGCGCCCCAGGCCCGATCATCCAGGGACGAAAGGCACGCAAACCGTTGATCTTCGGGGCGGGAACGGACATCATCGAGGTCCAGCGGGTCGAGGACAAGCTCCTCCGCACCGGCGGCCTCAAGGACCGGCTGTTCACGGCCCGCGAGATCGCCTACTGCGAGTCCAAGCACCGCCCGGCCCTGCACTTCGCGGCCCGGTTCGCGGCCAAGGAAGCCTTCCTCAAGGCCATGGGGACGGGCTGGTCGGGCGGCCACAAGTTCTCCGAGATCGAGGTCGTCAACAACGCCCTCGGCAAGCCCGAGCTCTTCGTCCACGGCAAGGTTCGGGAGTTTTGCGAGACCCGCGGCATCGCGGCCATGGAGGTCTCGCTGACCCATATCAAGGACGTGGCCTCCGCGGTCGTCGTCCTCGAGAAGAAACCGACATCGACTTGAACGGAGAAGGATCGCCCATGTCCAACATCGGCTCGTACGACGAACGCGTCAAGAACTTCAGCTGGGCCATCGCCGAGAAGGAGCTCGGCTGGAAGCCCGGCGAGGTCATCAACATCGGCTGGTACTGCACGGACCGCATCTGCGAAATGGGGAAAGGCTCGAAGGTCGCCCTTTATTGGGAAGGCCACACGGGCACCGAAAAGATCTACACCTACAACGACATCCGCCTGGCCGCCAACGCCTTCGGCGCTTTCCTGCGCGGCCTCGGCCTCCGGCCCGAGGAGCGCGTCTGCCTGTTCCTGGACCGCCTCCCCGAGCTCTACCTCGGCTTCCTGGGCATCCTCAAGATGGGCGGCATCGCCCAGCCGCTGTTCTCGGCCTTCGGCGACGAGTCGCTCCTGGTCCGCCTGTCCAACGCCGAGACCTCGGCCGTCATCACCCAGAAGAAACACGCCCCCAAGGTCCGCAAGATCCTCGACAAGCTGCCCCACCTCCGGCACATCATCATCGTCGACCACGACGGGACGACCCCGCTCCGCGACCGCGAAGTGGCCTTCTCCCTCGAGAAGTCCGCTCCCGTCGAGAGCTTCGAAGTCCACCCGACGACCGCCGAATCGCCCTCCGTGCTCCACTACACCTCGGGCACGACCGGCATGCCCAAGGGCGTCAAGCACGTCCACTCCTCGCTCATCGCCCAGTACCTGACGGCCAAGTGGGCCCTGGACCTGCGCGACGACGACATCTACTGGTGCACGGCCGACCCCGGCTGGGTCACGGGCACGTCCTACGGCATCATCGCCCCCTTCGCCCTGGGCGTCACCCAGTGCGTCCTCGACGCCGGCTTCTCCGCCGAGGCCTGGTACAAGTGGATCGAGAAACGGCGGGTCACGATGTGGTACTCGGCGCCGACGGCCATCCGCTCCCTGATGAAGGCCGGCGACGAGCAGGTCCGCAAGCACGACCTGTCGTGCCTCCGGCATCTGGCCAGCGTCGGCGAGCCGCTGAACTCCGAGGCCGTCGTCTGGTCGGAGAAGGTCTTCGGCAGGCCCTTCTACGACACCTACTGGCAGACCGAGACGGGCTCGATCGTCATCGGCAACTTCCCGGGGATGGAGGTCCGCCCCGGCTCGATGGGCAAGCCCTTCCCCGGCATCACGGCCACCGTTCTCGACCCGGTCAAGAACGAGCCGTACCCGACCCACGGCAAGATCGGCCTGGTCGGCCTGAAGTTCGACTGGCCCTCGCGGATGCGGACCTACTGGAACAACGAAGAGGCCTTCCGGAAGAAGTTCCGGGAAGGCTGGTACATCACCGGCGACCGCTCCAAGCTCGACGCCGACGGCTACTTCTGGTTCGCCGGCCGCGACGACGACATCATCAATACGGCCGGTCACCTGGTCAGCCCGTTCGAGGTCGAGTCGGCCCTTCTCGAGCACCCGGCCGTGGCCGAATCGGCCGTGGTCAGCAAGCCCGACCCGATCAACCTCGAGGTCGTCAAGGCCTTCGTCGCCCTCAAGCCCGGATTCACGGCCAGCCGGGACCTCGACCTGGAGATCATGAACTTCATCCGCAAGAAGCTCTCGCCGCTGGCCATGCCCCAGGAGATCGAGTTCGTCGACGCCCTGCCCAAGACGCGGAGCGGCAAGATCATGCGCCGCATCCTCCACGCCAAGGAGTGGGGCGAGGAGATCGGCGACACATCGACGCTGGAGAACGATTAAGAAAGGAGCCCGCCATGGCTGAAGAACTGAAGGACATCGTCCTGAACTACGTCACCAAGGAGTACCTCGAGGACGACAGCGAGCCGTTGACCTACGAGACGCCCCTCATCTCGGGCGGCATCGTCGACTCGTTCTCGATGGTCTCCCTGAAGCGCTTCCTCGAGAACAAGTACGCGATCTCCATCCCCGACGACGAGGCCACGCCCGAGGCCTTCGACTCGGTCAACAAGATCGTGTCCCTCGTCGAGCGCTTCGTCGCCAAAAAATGAAGAAGATGGGGAAACAGGGAGCAGATCCATGGCCTACAGCGACAAGATCCGCGAAACCTACCTGAACCAGCTCCAGGGCATCCGGGAGGCCGGCCTCTTCAAGCAGGAGCGGTTCATCCACTCGCCCCAGGCGGCCGACATCGAGGTCGAGTTCCCGGCCGGCTCGCCCCTCAAGAAGGTCATCAACATGTGCGCCAACAACTACCTCGGGCTGTCGTCCCACCCCGACGTGGTCCAAGCGGCGCACGAGGGGCTCGAAACGCGCGGCTACGGCATGTCGTCGGTCCGCTTCATCTGCGGCACCCAGGACATCCACCGCGAGCTCGAGGCGCGGCTGACGGAGTTCCTGGGCACCGAGGACACCCTGCTCTTTCCGTCCTGCATGGACGCCAACGCCGGGGTCTTCGAGGCCGTCCTGACCAAGGACGACGTCATCATCTCCGACCGCCTCGTCCACGCCTCGCTGATCGACGGCATCCGCCTCTGCTCCGCCATGCACGACACGATCAAGCACTCCGACATGGGGCACCTCGAGGAGAAGCTCCAGCTCCACGCCGACAAGCGCTTCAAGCTGGTCGTCACCGACGGCGTCTTCAGCATGGACGGCGACACGGCCAAGCTCGACGAGATGGTCGCCGTCTGCGAGAAGCACGACGCCATGGTCCTGGTCGACGAGTCCCACGCTTCCGGCTTCATCGGCAAGACCGGCCGGGGGACCCACGAGAAGTGCGGGGTCGTCGGCAAGATGGACATCATCACGACGACATTCGGCAAGGCCCTCGGCGGGGCCTCCGGGGGCTGCGTGTCCGGGCGCCGCGAGCTCGTCGAGCTGTGCCGGCAGCGGGCCCGCCCGTATCTTTTCTCGAACACCATCGCCCCGGTCGTCGTCGCCGGCGTCCTCAAGGTCATGGACATCATCTCCAAGTCGACCGAGCGGCGGGACAAGCTCGAGCGGAACGCGGCCTACTGGCGGAAGGGCCTGACCGAGGCCGGCTTCGTCCTCAAGGAAGGGGACACGCCCATCGTGCCCGTCATGCTCTTCAACGCCAAGCTGGCCCAGGACTTCTCGCGGGCCCTCTACGACGAGGGCATCTACGCCGTCGGCTTCTTCTTCCCGGTCGTGCCCCAAAGCCAGGCCCGCATCCGGACCCAGATCTCGGCCGGCCACGAGACCCATCACCTTGACAAGGCCCTGGAAGCCTTCGTCAAGGTCGGCCGGAAGTTCGACATCCTGGGCAAGACGAAGCAGGAGATCATCGCCAAGTACGGAATGTAGGGAAAGGCGAGCACGAAAGGAACTCTCATGAACGACCGTTCACTGGCCAACCCCGCGCCGCTCGGCCTGATGGGGTTCGGCATGACCACCGTCCTTCTCAACATCCACAACGCCGGGTTCTTCCCGTTGAGCGCCATGATCCTGGCCATGGGCATCTTCTACGGGGGGATCGCCCAGATCATCGCCGGCATCATGGAGTTCAAGAAGGGCAACACCTTCGGCACGACGGCCTTCACTTCTTACGGCCTCTTCTGGCTGACCCTGGTCGCCCTTTGGGTCATCCCCGGGACGGGGGCCCCGAACGGCGGGGCCACGCCCGTTCCCTACATCGGTTGGTATCTGTTCCTGTGGGGCGTCTTCACGTTCTTCATGTGGATCGGGACCTTCGGCAAGAACCGGACCCTTCAATTCATCTTCCTGAGCCTGTGGATCCTTTTCGGCCTGCTGGCCGTCCGCGACTGGACCGGCTCGGCGCTCATCGGCACGATCGCCGGGTTCGAGGGCATCGTCTGCGGCCTGTCGGCGATCTACCTGGCCATGGCCGAGGTCATCAACGAGGCCAGGGGCCGGGCGGTCCTGCCCATCGGGGAGAGAGCCAGGGTCCAGGCCTGAGCGGAGCCGCCCCGGACGGCCCCGGGGTGTCGACCGACGGCTGAAATGTGACATAAGGAGCCTCCCGTGACCAAGCGAATCCTCATGATCGCGGCCGCAGCCGTCCTTCTGGGCGCGGCCGTTTCCGCCCAGTACACGCCGTGGCTCTATTGGACGTTCCTGCCGAAAGGCCAGATGGACGAGATCGTCGGCGAGGCCTCGGGCGAGGCGGCCTGGAACACGGTCGCCGAGATCAACGCCTTCAACCGCGAGCGTTTCGACGACGAGTGGACAGGCCTGTTCTTCGAGACCAGGGTCGTCGTCCGAAAGCTCGAGCAGTACGGGCTTGAGGGCGTCGAAGTCGTTTCCTACCCCGGCGGGCAAGCCTGGCGCCCGCTCAAGGGCGAGCTGTGGGAAACCAAGCCCGGACGCAGGAAGCTCGCTTCCATCAACGACATGCTGCCGATGCTGGCCGCCGGGAGCGCCCCGGCCGACGTCACCGCCGAACTGGCCTGGATCGGGCGCGGCACGCTCAAGGAGATCCAGGAGGCCAAGGTCGAAGGCAAGATCGCGGTCAGCGAAGGGAGCCTGATGGCCGCCTACGGGACGTCCGTCCAACAAGGGGCGCTGGGTGTCGTCTCCATCAGCATGTCGCGGCCTTTCGAGGA
>JAWOHF010000139.1:0-4455 GCA_046496285.1 Candidatus Aminicenantota bacterium | reverse complement strand
TGAGCTCGATGGACCGGCGGAAATGGACCTTGGCCCGGTCGGCGTAGGTCATCAGGGGGTAGTTGTAAAGAAGATGGACCATCCCCATCTCGTAGTGCGCGAAGGCGTCGATGGGGTTGGCCAGGACGGCCGAGCGGAAAGCATCCACAGCCCGGTCGCAGAACAGGTCGCGGGACTCGTCGCGGCCGGCGTCGTTGTCGATCCGGGCCATTTCGACGTAGAGGCGGGCCAGCTCGACCCGGAACTCGGCCCGGCCCGAGGCGCGAACGGCCCGCAGGAGCGGGGGCTCGAGGGCGGTATAACCGCTCTCGACGCTGCGGACGGAGGCGCGGGCTTGGCGGTAGCGCACCAGATGGTGGAAGCCCAGGAAGTCGCGGACGGCCGGGACGAGGAGGATGAGGGCCGCGAGCGCCGCGGCGGGCGGCCCGAGGCGGCTCAGGCGCGCGCCGAATTGGGGACACGTACCTTTGGTACGTGTCCCCATGTCCCCCGGGGACATGTCCCCTCTTCGCTCCCGCACCGCGAGCGCATTGAGCCCGATCATTCCCAGGGTCACGAAATAGACGGCGTTGGCCGTGATCTGCAGGTTGAAGTCGGCGAAGCCGTGGACGAGAATGGCCGTGACTCCGAGCAGGGCCCCGAGGCCGATGCCTTTGGCGAAATTCGACCGGCGTCGCCGCCACCGGGCGGCCAGCAAGACCGCCAGCCCGATCCCGGCCGCGATGAGCGCCCCCCCGGCCACGACCCCATTCTCGGCGGCGAACTCCAGATAGTCGTTGTGAGCGAAGGACAGGCGCAAGCCGTCGTCGACCTCCTCGTATATCGCGTAGGCGTGAGGGAAGCTGGCCTTGCCCGTCCCGAACAGCGGGAATTCACCGATCATCCGGGCGGTCGTCCGGTAGAAGGTGCGGCGGGCTTCCTGGGAAATGTCGGCCTCGGCGAAGCGGGCGATGACGGGGTCGATGCCGAACCACAGCGCGGCGAGCACCACGACCACGAAGACGCCGCGGACGAGACGGCTGAACCGGCGGCGGGCCAAGGACTCCTCTTCGGAAAGCCCTCGCCAGGCGGCGGCGGCGATCCCGGCCAGCAGAACGGTCAGGAGCAGGATCATGATCCCCGACCTCGACTTCGAGAACACCAGCCCCACGCCGATGAAAGCCGAGGCCAGACCGTAGAGGAACGTCCATTGCAGGCTCTCCTGGCCGAACCAGAGGACCTTGCGGCGAAGCGAAAGGCCGCGCTCCATCTGGAAGTAGCGGGCCTTGACCAGGAGATAGCCGAGGCTCAGGGGGAAAGCCATCTCCAGGAACCCGGCGAAGTGGTTGCGGTTGACGAAGGTCCCGGTCACCGAGCCGAGGCCGTAGCGCTTGGCGCGGCCGAAGATCATCTCGTTGCCGCTGAAGGTCTCGGCCATGCCGTAGAAGGCCTGGAAGAGGGCCGAGCCGATGACGACCAGGACGAGGATCTCCAGGCGGCGGCGCGAGCGGGTCGTGCGCAGGACGAGGAAGGCGAATAGCCCGTAGCAGAGGGTCAGGACGAGCTTCGAGAGCGAGGCGGCGGGAGAGAGGGACAGGGTCAGCCAGCGCGAGGACGAGGCGGCGAGGCCGTCGGCGGCCATCCCCTGGTGGATGGCGAAGGCCGGCGGCGAGAGGACTTCGACCAGGCCGGCCGGCAACGGGATGACCTGCAGGAGGGAAACGGCCAGGAAGACGCCGAGCAGGATCTTGAGGACGAGCGGGAAGCGAGCCGGGGAGGCCTGTCCGCCGTCTTCTTCTTCGATTTCGCTGCCGCCTGTGAAGCCCTCGTCCAGGCCCGCGTCCCAAAGCTCGCCCCCGGAAAGGCCTTCGAAGCGGTATGGGGCATGGCCACCCGTGGCTATCCGTTTCCGCTGCGCCGGGGCCCTGACCGCGCCTGCCATATAGACCAGGAACAGGACGATCGTGGCCGCCTCGAAAACGAAGACCGCCCACTCCTCCACCGAGCCGATGGGTAGCGGCAAGAAGACGAGGACGGCGACCAGGCCCCAGAAGACGACCGCTTGCGTCAGCATTGGTAAAGACCCTAAATGGGGATTTTAGGCGGCAAAAAGCCGGTTTAAGGGCCTTTTTAGGCCTTTAAAACCGGCCAACTGAGTCTTTATGAACCAGTTCCAACAGCCAAGGCACTAACGGATGGGAGAAGCGGCTTCCTCCTTGCCGAAGGCGATGTACAGCCCGGCGGCGGCCACGGTGATGATCAGCGCGATGCCCAGAGGAGTCGTGAAGAAGCTCTTCTTGGGAGCGTCCCCTCCGGTCGTCGCGCCGCCTTCCTGCAGGGCGACCGACAGCTTGGCCACTTCGCCGCCCTTGAGGTGCATGACGTAGTCGAAGTTGAAGTCGCCCTCCGCCGAGGTCACGCCCAGGATGTAGCGGCCCTCGGGCACGCCGGCGATCTTATACATCCCATTGGCGTCGGCCGGCGGGCTGGCGAATTCCTTCCCTTTGCCCACATCGCGGATCTTGACGACGGCGCTCGAGGCGGGCGTCACCATGTCCTTGTGGTAAACAAAGCCCACCAGCGACGCGCTTGACGGAGCGGCCGGCACTTGGGCGAATTCCGCGACCGGCGAGACAAGAAGGAAAAACGCCGCCGCGACGCCCAACGCGAGGGCCCTGGACCGGAAAATTGTTTTGACGATCATGTTTACCTCCCCTTGTCTTGATGATCTAAGGATACATCAAAATGTCCGTGCTAACAAGAGCAACCTTTGTCAATTGAGAATTCTTTATTTGCCTGGGATACAGAGATGGCATAGTGGCGCTTTTCCGAGCTAAAAAGCCCCTAAAACACCCTCAAAAATCTTCAAAAAAATAGAGATATTTATTATTATGAGTCACTTACAACGGCCAAGGCACTATCTGAAGGCACTATCTGATGGGGGAAGTTTCCTTTTCGATGAGGAAGGAGGTTTTTCTGTCGCATAACCAGTCTTACCGGATCGGCGAGACATCTCCTTCGCTCTTTGTGAGCTGGTAGATCCCGAAGCCGACGCCCGCGGCGACGACGATGACCGCCAGGATCCCGATGGGCTTCTTGAAGAAGCTTTTGCCCGCTGTGCCTCCCGCTCCCTTGCCCTCCAGCATCCCGCCCGGCAGCATTTCGAGCGACAGCTTGGCCGCGGAGCCGGCCTTGACGTAGATGCCGTAGTTCAGGTTGAAATCGCCCACGCTGGCCGACACGCCGACCGTGTACCAGCCTTCCTCGATGCCCATGATCCGGAAATTGCCCTTGGCATCGGTCGGCAGGCTGACAAACTCCTTCTGCGTGTTCAAGTTCCTGATCTTGACGACCGCGCCGGCCACCTGCGACTTCATCCCCTCCGTGTAAACGGTCCCGGAGAGCGTCCCCGCCTTGCTCAGGTCCGGGGTCTGGGCAAGATTCGGAAGGGGCGTCACGAGAAGCATGAACGCCGCGATCAGTCCGCCGGCCAAGACCTTAGACCTGAAAAATGGTTTTTGGATCATCGAAAAACTCCTTTATGCTTCGATTTTCGATCTTTATTGTCAACTTTTTTGTCGCCGCTCACCTGTTTATCTTGAATACGAAGGGCTTCTGCGTATTCTGCTTCGGCCCCTGGGTCGTGGCGGCCCGAGGCCCCGGCAGAAGCCGGCTGGTCCAGGTCTTGCGCTGAAGGGGGTTCTGCGGCTCCCCCCAGTCGGGCAGGGCCAGATTGTCGAGGATGGCCCGGGGGATCTCGGTGACCATGGCCCGGGCCTTGGGCTCGCCGACGATCCTGGCCGCCGCCTCGACCGCCCGGCTCAGCACGGGCGTCCTTTGAACGGGATCGTGGGCGTCGCTGGCGATGATGTGGACCAGGTTATTGAGCAGGAACAGCTCGGCCGCGGCCCGCGCTCCCCTCCCGAAGCCGCCCCCCACCTGTCGCGCCTTCTCCTCGGTCGCGACCACAATGATGTGTTCCGGGCCCACGCGGCGGATCACCTCGGGGGGAAAGGGCTTGTTGCCCCGCCCGAAGGTAAAGCCGTTTCCACCCAGCGGCGTCACCACGATCGCGCGCCGCTCGTGACCCTCGAGCTGGACGAGGATCTCCTTCTCGTTGAGATCGTGCCCCACCACCTGCCCGTCATAGAGCGCGTCGATGCCCAGCAACGTCTTCTCCACGCCCAGCGCCTCGGCGATCGCGGCTACGGTCGTGCCGGGGCCCAGCAGGTAGAGGCACGCCGGATCCATCCCCTCCACAAAGGCAGCCGCGAGGTCGCGCTTATTCTCCAGCGTGTCAGGCGTCGTGTGCGAGCCCTCCTTACCCGGCTGCAACTGCAGCGGCACGTTGGGGACGAGTAGAAAGCCGTAATGCTGGGCCTCCAGGCGATTGTCGCGGAAGGCCTCTTCATCGATGTCGAGCACCTCACCCTCGGTGAGGTCTACCCCCTCGACAAAAGCATCGACCATCCGCGC
>JAWOHF010000085.1:0-9072 GCA_046496285.1 Candidatus Aminicenantota bacterium | reverse complement strand
TCTCATCGACAAGGTGACGACATGAACAAACTCAGACCCGCGCTCGCCGTGGTCGTCCTGGCCGTATGTTTCGCCGCGACGACGGCGTCCACGTCCGTCAACACGGAGCCGGGCTTCGCTTCCGTCATCGCCCATTTCCGGGCCTCGCTCCCTAAGCTCATGGAGGAGAAGAAGGTCCCGGGCCTGGCCGTGGCCGTCGTCACCGACCGCCGCGTCCTCTGGCAGGAGGGCTTCGGCTTCACGGACGACGACCGGCGCGTCCCGGTCACGGCCGAGACACCCTTCTCCGTCCAGTCCATGTCCAAGAACTTCACGGCCGCCGCCGTCCTGGCCGCCGTCCGCGACGGGCTGGTCGCACTCGACACGCCCATCACGGCCTACCTCACCGAGTTCACGGTCAACAGCCGGTTCGAGGACCGTCCCGAACGAAAGATGACCCTGCGCCTTCTCCTCAGCCACCGGGCCGGCTTCACTCACGAAGCCCCGGACGGCGGCAACTACGACCCCGGCAGCGGCTCGTTCGCGAACCACGTCCGGAGCATCTCCCGGACCTGGCTGAGGTTCCCCGTCGACCAGCGCTATTGCTACAGCAACCTGGGCGTCGACCTGGCCGGCTACATCCTCGAGGTCCGTTCGGGCTTGCCTTTCGCCGAGTACGTCCGCCGCAAGGTCCTCGATCCCGTCGGGATGAAGGGCTCGACTTTCGACATCGAAACCGTCGAGAGGAACGACCGGCGGGCCGTCGGGCACAACCCGGTGCGCACGCCTATCCCGGTTGAGATCCCCATGGTCCCGGCCGGCGGGCTGTATGCGAGCGCCGCCGATCTGGCGCGGTACGTGCAATTCCATTTGAACGAAGGACGGGCGGGCAGCCGGCGCGTGCTTTCCAAGAAGCTCCTGGCCGAGATGGCCCGCATCCCGGCCCGCGGGCCCCGGCAGACCAACGGCTACGGACTGGGCCTGGCCGTGGTCCCCTACAGCGGGACCGTCCTCCTGACCCACAGCGGCGGCGGGTTCGGGTTCCTGACCCATATGGCCTGGCTGCCCGAACTCGAGATCGGCGTCGTCTGCCTGACCAACGCGACCGGCCACAACCTCAACACCTCGATCGGCGGCGAGCTCCTGGAGAAGTTCCTGGCCGCCGGCGCGGGCGCCAAGCCCGTGCCGCCCGGGGCGGACCCGGGCGCTCAGGCCTTGCCGCCCGAGATCGAGGTCCCCTCGGCCAAGCAGGCCCGCCTGGCGGGCCAGTATCTTTACGCCTCGGGCGGCTGGATGAACGTCGAGCTCAAGGAGGGGCGGATCGGGGTCACGTCGGGCGGCGAATTCCAGCCGGGACGGTTCATCTCGGCGGAAGAGGTCGTCTTCATGACCGGGGGCATCCCTTTTTTCTACCGGTTCGTGCGGGGCCTGGACGGCGCGCCGGCACGGCTCATCCGGCTGTACGACGGCGAGACGCTCGACTTCCACACGGCCCCCGACGACCCCCCGGGCCCGGACAGGGCCGAGTGGGAGGGCTTCGTCGGCCGCTATCACTACAAGGTCAACGGCCTGCCCGGCGGGTCCTTCAGGGTCGCCAAGAAGAACGGGCACCTCACCCTCGACCACATGAAGCTCACCGAGCACCGTCCGGGCCTGTTCTTCGCCGTCCACGGCGAGGCCCTGGACTTCACCGGCCCCTTCCCCACCTGGCGCAACATCAGGCTGGAGAAGCCGGCGGCGAATTGACGGCCCGCCCGGCCCTTCGCGCCAGCTTCTAAGAGGGGGTCAAATCTCCATTTATTAAATATCCGGCTTGCGAGCGGGTTTTCCATATGGAAAACTTAATAAGTGGAGATTTGACCCCTTCTTCGTTGACCGCCCCTGGGCCGTATGGTAAATTGGCGTTCCATGCGAAGGGTTGAGAGGTGTCCGTGACCTGGGAGATCGGTCTCGTTTTCTTTTTCCTGGCGGCCACCGCGGTTCTCTTCAGCATGGAGCGGCTGCGCGTGGACGTCGTCGCCATCCTGATCATGCTGGGCCTGGCCTGGGCCAAGCTGGTGACCCCCGCGGAGGCTTTCTCGGGGCTCTCCAGCAACGCCGTGATCGCGGTCATCGGGGTGATGATCATGAGCTTCGGCCTCGATCGGGCCGGGGCCATGAAGAGCCTGACCCGCCTGCTGATGAGAACCGCCGGGACGAGCGAGAGCAAGCTGATGGCTCTCGTCTCCTCGACCGTGGCCGCCCTGTCGGCCTTCATGCAGAACGTCGGCGCCGCGGCCCTTTTCCTGCCCATCCTGGTCCGGATGTCCAAATCCGGCCGCTTCAGCCTGTCCCGGCTGCTCATGCCCATGGGCTTCGCGGCCATCCTCGGCGGCACGCTCAGCATGGTCGGCTCCGGGCCGCTGATCATTCTCAACGACCTTCTCAAGCAGAGCGGCCTCGAGAAGTTCGGGTTGTTCAGCGTGACCCCCATCGGGCTCGTGCTGACGATCGCGGGCATCGGCTATTTCCTCGTCTTCCGGCAGGCCGTTCTACCCGAGCGGGAACGCCCGGACCGGACCGGCACCCAGCAGAAACTCATCGAGTCCTGGCAGCTCCCTCAGACCGTCCATTATGCCTCGATCCCCGCGGGCAGCCGGCTCGTCGGCCTGACCCGCGAGGATTCGGGTCTGGGCACGGCCTACGCGCTGAACCTGCTGGCCATCCTCGAAGGCCGATCCGTTCTTCACGCCCCCTGGAGATATTCCCGCTTCGCGGCCGGGCAAACCCTGGTCCTGCTGGGCCGGCGCGAGGACGCCGATCTGTTCGTCCGGGAATCCGGCCTCGCTCCGGCCGGCGACAGGAAACAGCTCCAAGACCTCCTGTCGACGTCCGGGAGCGGCTTCGCCGAGGTCATCATCCCCTCGCGCTCCCAGCACGTGGGCCGGACCCTTAGAGAGATGGCCATGCGCAAGAATTTCGCGGTCGAGCCCATCGCCCTCCTCGGCGGCGACCGCGAGCCGATGCAGGATTTTTCCGACCGGGCCTTCAAGGCGGGCGACACGTTCATCGTCTTCGGCCCGTGGGAGAACATCCGGGCCATGAACGACCGGCGGGATTTCGTCGTCTTGACATCGGTCGAGGACGCGGCCCCGGGCACTCCCCGCCCGCTCAAGGCCCTGCTCTGCTTCGCCGGGGCCATCACCCTGATCCTCGCGGGCTTATCCATCTCCCTCGCCCTATTCTCGGGGGCCCTGGCCATGGTCCTCCTGCGGGTCATGTCCATCGACGACGCCTACCGGGCCATCGACTGGCGGACCGTTTTCCTGCTGGCCGGGCTCATCCCCCTGGGCATTGCCATGGACAAGACGGGAGCCGCGGCCTACCTGGCCGGGCAGCTCATGCAGGTCCTCCAAGGCCACCATCCCCTTTTCCTGCTGGCGGCCGTGGCCGTCCTGACGACCGTCTTCTCCCTGTTCATGTCCAACGTGGCCGCGGCCGTGCTGCTCGTCCCCCTGGTCATCAACATGGCCAAATTGGCTTCCCTGGACCCCCGGATGCTGGCCCTGCTCGTGGCCGTCTGCGCCTCCAACTCGTTCCTCCTCCCGACGCACCAGGTCAACGCCCTGCTCATGGGTCCCGGGGGCTACCGGAACTCGGACTACCTCCGCGCCGGCGGCATCATGACCGCCCTGTTCCTCGTCCTCGCCGTGGGGACGTTTTATCTATTCTATTTCTAGCGCTCTAAGGAGAAAGCCATGATCATTCATCAATTCTTCGTTAAAGGCATCGCTCACAGTTCCTACCTCATCGGCGGCGACGAAACGTGCGCCATCGTCGACCCCCGCCGAGACGTCCAGATCTACATCGATGCCGCCCGCGATCAGGGACTGAAGATCACCCACATCCTCGAGACCCATCTCCACGCCGACTTCATCTCCGGGCACATGGACCTGGCCAGGATGACGGGGGCCCGGATCTACGCCCCCCGCAGCGCCCGCTGCCTGTTCGACCACAAGCCCCTGGCCGAAGGCGACACGTTCCGCCTGGAGCACATGCGATTCTCGGTCCTCGAGACCCCCGGCCACACGCCCGAGCACATCAGCTATGTCGTCACGGACACCGACCGCGGCAAGGAGCCGGCGGTCGTCTTCTGCGGGGACACCCTCTTCGTCGGCGACGTCGGGCGGCCTGACCTTTTCCCGTCAAGGGCCGACGAGCTGGCCTCCCGCCTCTACGACAGCCTGTTCGGCAAGCTCCTCGACCTGCCCGACCACTGCGAGGTCTACCCGGCCCACGCCGCCGGCTCGCTCTGCGGCCGGGCCATCGCCGCCAAGAGGACGAGCACCATCGGCTACGAGCGGAGATACAACGCCGCCCTCCAGATCTGGGACCGGAACGAGTTCATCAGGTCGCTGACGACCAACATGCCCGTGGCCCCGGACCACTTCAGCCGCTGCAGCGAGATCAACCGCCGGGGGCCGGCCGTCGTCGCCGACCTTCCGCCGATGGAGGCCTGGGAGCCAAAGGTCTTCGCCCGCAAGGCCAACGCCAAGAACGCTCTGGTCCTCGACATCCGGTCCTTCGAGGCCTTCGGCGGCCAGCACATCCCCGGCTCGGTGGCTCTGGACACCGGCGGCAACTTCTCGACCTTCGCCGGCTGGGTCCTGCCCCCGCGGGCCGATATCGCCCTTGTCACCGAGAACCGGACCCAGGCCGAGGAGGCCGCGGTCTGCCTGCGGCGGGTCGGCATCGACCGCCTCAAGGGGTTCCTCGACGGCGGGATCTTCGCCTGGCTCAAGGCCGGCCTGCCCGGCGACCGGGTGCTCCAGATCTCGGTCCGCGAGCTGCGCGATATGATCAGGAGGAAGGAGCGGTTCACGCTGGTCGACGCCCGCTCGGCCAACGAGTTCGCCATCGGCCACATCGACGGCGCCGTCAACATCCCCGCTCCGGACCTGAGGACCAAATACAGGGCCCTGAAGAAGGACCGCCCGGTCATCCTCATCTGCGGGACGGGCCACCGCTCGAGCCTCGGCGCGAGCCTGCTGAGGAAGCGCGGCTTCAAGGACGTCCGGAACGTGGCCGGGGGCATGACGGGCTACACGGCCGCGGGCTATATGAAATAGCCCCCGAGCGGAAGCGAAGGAGGAAAGATATGGATTGGCTGACAATGGGAAGATGGTCTCCCTATGCGGTGGGGATCGGCATCGGCATCCTAAGCTGGCTGACCTTCGTCCTGTCCGACAAGCCCATCGGCTGCTCGACGGCCTTCGCCAGGACGAGCGGCATGATCGAGCGGCTTTTCCGGGGGAACAAGGTCCTGGAGAAGGCCTACTACAAAGAGTTCGCGCCGCGGATCGACTGGGAGTGGATGCTCGTCTTCGGCATCATCCTCGGGTCGTTCACCTCGGCCAAGCTGTCGGGCCAGTTCAAGCTCGACTGGGTGCCCTCGCTGTGGGCCGCCTCTTTCGGCCCTCAGCCCGTGACGAGGGTCGTCGTGGCCCTGCTCGGCGGGGTCCTGCTCGGGTTCGGGGCCCGCTGGGCCGGCGGCTGCACGAGCGGCCACGGCATCAGCGGCACCCTGCAGCTGGCCGTCAGCAGCTGGCTGGCCGCCATCTGCTTTTTCATTGGCGGGATCGCCGCGGCCTTCTTCATCTTCCGGGTCCTGGGTTAGAAGGGAGGGAGCGATGTTGACCAAACTCCACACGAACAAGGGGTCGCAACTCGCCCTCGGGCTGGCCGCGGGCTTCGTTTTCGGGTTCCTGCTCGAGAAGGGGGGCGTCGCCCGTTACGACGTCATCATCGGCCAGCTCCTGTTGACCGACTTCACGGTGCTCAAGATCATGCTGTCCGCGGCGGCGACCGGGATGCTGGGGGTCTACCTGCTCCGCAGCCTGGGCCTGGCCCAGCTCCACCCGAAGCCGGGGTCGTGGGGCGCGTCGGCGGTCGGCGGTCTGATCTTCGGTCTGGGGTTCGCCACCCTCGGCTACTGTCCGGGGACGATCTCCGCCGCGGTCGGCCAGGGCTGGCTGGACGCCCTGGTGGGCGGCCTGGCCGGCATCATCCTCGGGGCGGGGATCTTCGCGGCGCTGTACCCCCGGCTCAAACCGGGCATCCTGAGCAAGGGCGAGTTCAAGCATCGGACCTTCCCGGAGCTCTTGAAGGCCAACCCGTGGATCGTTGTCATCCCGGCGGCCGCCGCTATCGCCGCTTTTCTCTACTGGCTCGAAAGCCGGGGGCTGTAGCCCGGAGCATGCCTGCGACAGGGAGGGACACGAGATGATCGAGATCTTCCATTATCTCTATGTCGGCATCGGGACGGTCGGCGTGGCCGTCATCACCTGGGGCGTCGTCCTGGTCGCCTTCCGCCTCCTGCGGGCGGAATTCGGCCGGCTCAAGGGCCGGAGGATCTGCAAGGAGCGCGAGGTCCTCCGCCATCAGCTGGGGTCCTATCTGCTGCTGGGCCTGGAGTTCATGATCGCCGCCGACATCATCGGGACCATTACCCATCCGACCATCAAGGACATCGCCGTGCTGGCCAGCATCGTCGTCATCCGGACGATCATCAGCTATTTCCTCGACCGCGAGATGGCCGACTCCTATTTCTGTAAAGATGGGGTCGGACCTCAGGATTCTGTATAATGAGAACAAGATAGCTTAAAGTGCGGGCCCCGCATCAGTTTGGGGAGCCCGCAAAATCGTCGTTTTCGGGCCCTAAAACGTTCCGCTCGAACCCGGCGAGACCGGCCTACCTCGCGACCGGGCCCAGGTACTTGTCGAGCCAGGCCAGGATCTCCTTGATGTACTCGTTGCGGGGGGGGATGTGGTCGGTGTCGTAGAGCATCAGCCGCTTGTGCTCGGGGGGCGTTCCCAGCAGGTCGAACATCGGCCTGATGCCCTCCTCCAAACTCCAGATCGTATCATACCGGCCGTTCAACATCAGCGTTGGCGTCCGGACCCGTGTGACATAATTGAGCGGTTCTGCTTCGGGGCGAACACCTTCCCAAGCAATGCCTCCCGGACACAAAACGCTGGCTTGAAGGCGCTCTTCCACCGCCGGGATGATCGCCCCGAGCACTCCGCCCCAGCTCATGCCATAAAAGGCGAGCTTGCGGCTGTCGATGTCCGGGCGGGTTTCCAGGTAGTCGACGCTGCGTCTGAAGTCCTTGACGATCTGGGCCAGGAATTCGGTGTAGGCATGAGAATCACGCCCACCGTGAAGTGAAGCCGCGTCCGGGAATACGCGTTCGAAAGTCCCTTTATAGACGGGATAGAGGACGGCCCGCCCGTTCTTCACCAGGAAAGAGAGGAACATCGTGAATTCATAGTAGGTCTCGATCTCCCGGCTCGAATTCTCCCAGGTCGAAGCGCTCCCCGGGAAGTAGATGACCGTCTGGAAGGGCGGGCGCATATTCACGGGCAGGAAGAGATGGGCCAGGACTCGCTCGCCGCCATAGGCGGCGTTGAACGAGACTGTCTCATGGACCCATCCGCCTGCGTTTTCTTTCCTCGATTCCACGCGGGCGTCGAGTGCCGTCTTGTCGTAGGAGAATTGTTCCTTGTAGATCTGAAAAATGGGATCGGGAACCGGTTGCTTCGCACGGATGTCGACCGCCCCCCCAAGACGCTGGAACGCGAAGGCCGCCTCGGGGATGGCCTCGGGATGCGGATAGAGCGCCGAGCGGAACCCGTTCTTGGCGGAGCGATCCATGGCCGGGACATGACGGATGTTCCCGTACTCGTAGGTGTTCTCGCCCCATGCGCCGCCCCGGATGATCCTTCCCGCCGGGGTCTCGTTCCAGCACCATTCCCGGACATTGCCAGCCATGTCGTAAGCCCCATAGGCCGTGAGGCCCTGGAGGCTACCCGCCGGAACGGTGCCTTGTCCACTCCCGATATTATTGAACGGGGCGATGACCGCGAATCCTCCCAGCTGCGGAGCTCTAACCATCGGGGTCAATGCCCCCCGGGCCACATTCCAGTGGGTGGAGGTCGGCAGGTTCTTCCCGGCATATGCCGCGTAGGCCGCCGCCTCGTACCAGCTGACTCCGGAGACCGGATGCTCACCCTGTCCCTCCGGGAAAACCCCCGCGCTCCAGGTCGAGGGGCCGGGCAGGCCAGTCTGGTCCACGAACTCCCGCATGGCCTCTTCCCAGGCGAGCTCGCTTCCGTCCTTGACGAAGGGGTGTTTCCAGTATTCCCTGTTCCTGTACCCCCCCTTGTCGACGAACTCCATGAATTGCCTGTTGGTGACCTCGTACTTGTCGATGAAGAAGTCCTCCAGTTTCCCCATGGCCAGCGCAACCCCCGGGACGCGGACCATACCTGGAGGGATGCTGCCTTCCTTATCCAGGACTCTGATGAGAACATCTGGAATATTGGGCTTATCGACCGATAATGAGGGTGCTTTCCAGGTCGTTGCCGCGGCAAGAACGGTCTCGTATCCCTCCTTCTCGAACTTCCAGCGGAAGAACCCGATTGGCATCCGCAACGTCTCGATCGGGGTTTCGCCCACATAGGTCCACTCGGCGTCCGGGGTCGCGTACTCCTTCATGTAAGCCTTGGCGCCCGGAGGCTCCGTTCTGACATCGACGTTCAGGGAGCATTTCGAGATAAGGTCGACCAGTTTGGGGTCGCTCCCGAGAATGGCCTCGGCCTTTTCCGCGAGACGGTAAGGCGGGACGAGGTTCCTCCAGGCGTCGCTCTCCCCGATCATCCGCTCGATCTCCGGGAGCGCGACTTGCCGGGCCCAGCGGACTTTGGACTGATGATTGATATAGAAGAAAGCCCCCGCCGCGATCGCGACGATAGCCAGCGTCGTGGGAACCGCGACGGCGGGACGGCGGAGGCGCTTCAAGAGCGTGCGCAGATTGAACAGGCCGGCGGCTTCGGCCTGGAGCGCCTCATGGTATTTTCTCAGGTCCTTGAGCATGTCCCCGGCCGAAGCGTAGCGGGCCTCCCGGTTCTTCCTGAGCGACCGGGCGACGACCTGTTGCAGCTCCTCGGGGATCGAAGGCTTTCGTTGTCTGAGCGGCTTGGGCTCCTCGTGGACGATCGAATGGATGATCGACAGGTCCCGGTCGCCTTTGAACGGCAACTCTCCCGTCAGCA